>DASTWL010000047.1 GCA_035765895.1 Verrucomicrobiia bacterium
CAACTCGCATGGCACTTGGGCGCGGCGCAATCGGACATCGCCTTCCTTGAGGCCGAGAACATTGATTGGGAGCACAACTTCATTTCGTTCGCGCGCAAGAAGACCGGCTCAATCGCCATCATGCGCTTCGATGAAGACGTGTCCGACGTAACGTCCGTCGAATTATCCGCGCATCTTCAGGTGAACTATCCGGCCAATAGCCGGGTATATTCGGCCAGCATCCGGGTAATGGACGGATAGCGTCCGAGCCGATGCTGGCGAATGTCCGGCACGATGTCCGCAGCCGCATTCAGTCCATGCCCACGGAATGTCCGCGCAGCATCCGCTCAACGTCCGATGAATCGTCCGGGCAATGGCCATCCATAAGTTGCATGCCGCCCTGGCAGATGGAAGGAACCAGCGTGGCGGCCTTGCAATTACCGTGTGATGTGCCGACGCGCACACCGGCGTATCTGGGTCAAGCTGGTTTTGCCACTCCTCTGTCGAAGGGAGGTTAGGCGGGGGCGAGGCGTGCGTGCGCGATGTGGGGCAACCAAGTGGCGATCCCACGGGATGCTATTTGTTGTAGAACAGGGTGCAGAAGATGACGATGGCGGTTCCTCCTTCAGTGGCAGCGCAATTACACTCCAGTAAAGGCGCAGCGGCTCCGCGGACGTCCTGGCTGCAGGTAAGAACAGGAGCAGTGTGTCGGTGAAACTGGCCACCATGCTAAACAGTGAGAGGATCAGCCCGATGGAAACGGCGGCCGGCAGGACTACCGCCAGACGGGTCCCAAACACGGCTTTCCACCAGGCAAAAGGCGTCTTAATTTTCATGTGCCGGGCCGTTTGTCTTTCATGACCTCACCCCGGCGGTGTGACGCAAGCGACAGCGGATTCGGGCGGCACTGGTTTCGCCCCCGCTTCTCAGACCCGCTTGAGCCGCAACACCAGCAACACGACTCCGCCGACGAGCATCAGCGCACCGACGACAGGCGGGATGAAATGGTTGTCGGTGGTCTCAATGTGCATCCCGAGAAAGTCGATTGGTTTGCCTGGCGTCTTAAAATGGACGCCCCGAGTAGGCGAGCACCACGATGCCAAGCGCAATCAAGATCACGGCAGCAATGGGTTTTACCTTCATAATGGTGATTCAATCCCTGTGCTTCGGACGACCGGGACTTAACTCAACCGCCGACGGCCAAACAGGAAGTCGACGAGGATCATGATGACCGCCAGCACCAGCAGGAGGTGAATGAACGAACCCATCGTGTAGCCAGTGAGCAGACCGAGCAGCCACAAGACGACCAAGACAATCGCAATGGTGTATAACATGGTTTTCTTCTTTCCATTGGCCTTGGATCACTGCCAGCGGGTGCATTTTCCGCACGCCGATGGCAATGAGGGTCAGACTGGATTTCAGTTGCCGACAATTCTCAGGTTCGTCGCCGGGGCAACGGGAGAAATCCACGCCGACACTGGCGCCGCGATCGTCATGTTGTTAATCACGCTGGTCACTCCGTTGATGTCGTTGACCAGCTTGGTGACGAGACTCTTTTCGGCGGAATTCCTGGCGATGCCGCTGACCGTAACCACGCCATCCGTCGTCTCGACCTTCGTCTTCAGGGCGCTGGTCGAGTGGTGCGACAGCAACTCCGACTTGACCTGGGCCGTAATGGAGGCGTCGTCAATCTTGTCGCCGATCGTTTCCTTCACCGGGGCTTCCGCCTTGTCAATCGTCATGTCGTTTTTCACGGATTTGACGCCTTCAACATCACTGGCGTATTCGGTGGTCAGTTCCTTTTGGGCCAGACTGGAGGCCTCGCCGCTCAGGGTGACGACGCCGTCGGCCACATTTACATCCGTTTTGGTGGCCCTCACGTTGCGATGGAACAGGAGCGTGGTTTTCACCTTCGTGCCCAGCCAGGCATCCGAATGTTCAGCGGGGCCTTCCCCTTTAACGGTCAGTTGATTGTCCACGCTGGTAACGCCGGGCAGACTTTCAACGGTGTCTTCGGCCAGCGATTTGTGGTTCGCTTCGGCAACGGTTCCGGTCAAAGTAACGGCCCCATCCTTGGACTCGGTCTTGATGGCATCGTCCTTGAGGTAGGTTTTGAACACATAGGACTTGCTGGCGGATGCCTCGATGCGGTCGTCCGTATCAGAGGCGCGCAACGAGGTGGTGGCCACCAACAGGGCGCCCGTGGCTACGAGGAGTGCGAGCGGATAGATTCGTTTCATAGGGTGCTTTGTCATTCTTTCTCTTGAGGAGTTTTGGTTTTACCGACAGATACACGCTACTCAGCGAGCCAGCCATCCGCTATGGGGTGTAACCCTACCAAGGAGCTGAACTCGAACTTCCGGCTCAAACCCGGGGGCACAGCCCGGCGGAGCCGCAACCAAAGGAGCGCGAGTCGCCGAGTCCGCCAGTGCGAGTTTCGTCCGAGTTGTCTCGCGGACTCGGCGGTCCGCGCTCCTGACAAATCCTCGCGCCGCATGGACGTGGTTATCGTGTAAAATCGCGCGGCGAGCGAAACGTGTTTACCGGCTGCTTTTGCGGTGCGACGGGTTCGTAGGGCGGATGGAGGCGCGGCGGGTTCGTTTTGTTCACATATTTGCGGAGGAGCCAGTGGCGTTGCATGGCTTCGATCAACCGCTCCAGTTCGCGCATTGAGGACTGCGTTTGCTCGACGAGGCCGGGCAGATCCTTCGCCTCGTTGGCCACGGCATCGGTGATTTCCGGGAGGCGGGTTGTGCCGGCCTGGATGTTCGCAACGGCAACATTCAGGTTGGTCACCACCCCGCGCAATTCGCCCATCGCTTCATTCGCCCGCGTCAGGAACTCCCGCGCGTCGTTGGCAATGGCGTCATTGGTGATCAACTGGCCGGCCGTGCCTTTGCCGGCCTCAACACCCGCCGCCATTTTGTCCAAGCGAATCGCGAGCTGATCCAGGTGTTGACGGGTTTCGCCCAGGTCCGCCCCCAGCTTGGTCCAGGTATCCAGTCCGCCGTTCACCTTCTTCAACACGAGCATCGCCTCGGCGCGGACTTGCTCAACGGCCGCTTCCAGCGCGCTCTGAAATTGATCTTTGCACACAATGGATGCGTTTCTTTCCGGGAGCGGTTGGCCCTCGCCGCGGCTGATTTCAAAAAACGAATCGCCCGCCACGCCAAATTTCTTTTTGACTACCGCCGACGAGTCCGCGCGCACGAACCGGAAGAAGTCGCGCCGGATGTTCGCTTTGGCTTCCATGCCGCCTTTCTCATCCACCAAAACGTCAGAAACAGTGCCCACGAGCGTGCCCAGAAAGTAAACCTCCGAGCCTTGCCGGATGCCCGCTGCCCCGGTTTCGGGCAAAACGATCCGCAACGTGACATTGCTTTTGAACCAGCGCTGGCTGCGGCCCGTCCACACCACGGCGGCGATCAGCACCGCGACCACCACGAGCACGAGCGTCCCGGTGATTTCGTTGACGTGCCGGAATTTGAAGCGATCTGCCAGCCGCCGGCTTCGGTCATCACGGGGCGAAGGTTCAGGGGCGTTAATCGTTTCGTTCATGGTCACAGGTAGGTCAGCAGTGAGACCACGGCGGAGATGACAAACAGCCCGGCGACGGAGCGGGTGAGTGCCTGTTGCGTGGCCCGCGGGATTCTCGCGTCCGACGCGCCGACCCCGAGCCCGCCGATGCAGCAAGTTGCAGCCGCGAACAGGGCGGGCAGGATGCTTTTGGCCAGGATATTGAGAATGTCCTTGGGTTGAACCGCGCCGGAAATGGTGTCCGCAAACAACAGCACATCCCGGCTGCCGGCGCCCAGCCACGCCGCGAACAGGTAACCGCTGGCGAACGCGATCAGGATGAACAGGATCGTCAGGCAAAACGCGGACGCCGCCATGCCCAGCACGCGCGGCAGGACCAGATGTGTGAATGGATCGCGGCCCTGGGCCTCCAACTCGCGCACACCGCCATTGATCTGGAGAACGCCCAGTTCGGTCGCCATCGAACTGCCGCTGCGGATGATAACGATGAGGATGATCAGCAGCGGGCCGAGTTCGCGGGCCACGACGGCCACCAACAGAGGTCCGAGCAGTTGCGATTGCCCCAGTTCGCCCGCCCAGAAAGTGAGCTGCACGACCACCGAGATGCCGACGAATACGGCCACGGCACTGACAAACCAGAGCGGTTCGACGCCAATGGCCAGCACCTGCCGCGCGAAAGCCCTCCGCACCGGGCGCACCCAGCAACGCGGTCGAAGGCACACGCACAACACGGTGCCGATCACCGCCGCCGTGTGTCGCAGCTCATCCCATTGCGCCAAAACTTCCGCGCCCAATCTGCCGGGGAGGCGCAGGGGAGAAGTCCAGAATGAGCCAACAACTTTGGACGCTTCCGTGGGCACGGTGGGCCGTGGTTATTGGGTGCCGTGCTGAATTCCCTGGCCGGCATCCTGCATATCTTCGCCGAAGCCGTGAGCCGTATGGCAGCCCGTGCTAACGAAGGCCAGCACCGCGGTGAGACAGAAAAGAACGATGATGCGTTTGAATGATGAGGTCATAATTGTTCCTTGGTTACATTGGGTTTGCTGACTGGATCAGGTTAGCCCTCCGTGTCACGCTTCACTATGGGGTAAAACCCTACCGTGGATGGGTCAGGGCAATCCGTTTGAAGCCCGCTTCGCGATCCCGGTTGGCCTGGCAGTTAACGGAACAACAGAACCAAAACGACGATGACCAGCAGGAGTCCGACGCCGCCGCCGATATAGAGCGTGCTGGCCAGTATTGGTGTGAATAATATGGGCATAGTTTTGCTTTCGTATTGAACAGCGAGGCGTTCGCCGTCCTTTTTCGAATCACGTTAAGTCGTGGGGTGGCCGTTAGCTATGGGGTGTTACCCCATCAAGAGTTTGCTCGCTTTCCGGCGAGCCGCGCCGGCCCCAAGAGCCGTTGTGTGGACAGACGATAACTGCATGAAGAGAATGCCGCGCTTGGAGTGTTCGTAATCTCCTCCGGCTTCGTTCACGGCGCGATTTTATCGCTCACCCACTGGCGCGCTTGGTCGAACCCGTCCTTCAAATCTTCATACGCTTTTCTGGAACCCGCCTTGACGCTGTCCCAGGTGGACTCGTTGGCGTTCTTGGCCTGCTCCAGTTGCTGGTTCAGTTGGGCTGCTTTTTCTCGCAGCGCCTTCAGTTTGGGAGTGGCTTCGGCTTTGACCACGTCACTAGACTTTTCAATTTTGGCGGAGAGCGCATCCAGGTCCGTGTTAATTGCGGCCAGTTGCGCCTGCATTTTTGCGGTGAACTCCGCCTTCTGGGCGAAGGTGTAATCCTTCATGTCCTCCGTTGCGGCGGTGGTCTTTTCCTGGACCTGGTCGAGTTGTTGCGTGGTGGTTGCCGGTTTGTCGCAGCCCGCCATGACAGCGGCAGCGGCGAGGGTTGTTAGGAGCATGGTTGCTTGTTTCATAAGTGTTCGTTCAACGGGGGGTTGCATTTCACTCGAACGTTACGCTACGTCCGGCGCGGGCGCCGGGCCATAGGGTGTAACCCCACCTCCCTGAGCCCCGTGCGGCAGGGCATCAGAGTTGCGCCCGGCCGGCGCAGACATCTTCCGGGCGGCGCGTGGCTGGGACATGTCCACGGAACCATGGAGCCCTTCCGCGCGGGTCAGTTCGAACCGGCGCAAAGCCAGACCAGCGCGGGAGTTGGAAGCAGCAACCGTGGCGAAGGCGTGTGGATACAGGGCGACCAGGGTTGTCAGGGTGCTTTCCTGGTCTGACGGCGTTTTTTCTGAATTCATCATCGCCCATAGTTTGGCGGAAAGGCGCTCCCAATACCATGGGGTGTTCTCCCCATGTTCACAACTCGCGCTGTGAGCGCTGCCGGGCCAACTGGGTCGTGGCCCGCCCGGCCAGCGCCGCATTACAACCCCAGCACGCGGCACGTCTTGCGGAAATGATGGCCGTAGATGGAGAGCGTGACCGCCAGCGGAAACAGCGTCGGACGCCGAAAAAAAGTCCAAAGGAGCAAACCCCAGTAGTGGAAACGCTCGCGGCCCAGGATGCCAAGCCGGATGCTTGCGTGCAGGAAGGCCATGAAATAGCGCCAGCTAAATGGCCCCGCATTTTTTGGGCGCTGATATTCGCGCAGAAATGTGCGAATCCGCTGGTAATACGGCCCGGGCGCATACAGGTATCCCATGAGACTCCGGTAGCCCGCCAGTAGCGTCTCCCGGTTCATTCGCGGAATGAAGTTGGTGGTCCCGTCCAGATTGTTGCCGGTGGTCGGACCGACCAGCCGCCCCTCGCCGTGCAATCGCTGATACAGCTTCGTGCCGGGGATGGCTTGCAGCAGGCCGACCATCGCCGTAACGATGCCGCTCGTTTGGATGAACTCGATCTGCCGCGCAAAGATCAAAGGCGTGTCGCTGTCAAAGCCCACGATGAACCCGCCCTGCACTTCCAAGCCCGCGCGCTGAATGCGTTTCACATCGGCCACCAGATCGCGCTGCTGGTTTTGCCGCTTGTGGCACTCGGCGAGACCCGCGTCCTCCGGCGTTTCGATGCCGATAAACACCTGGTTGAATCCCGCCTCCACCATCATCCGCATCAGCTCCGCATCGTCCGCCAGGTTGATGGACGCCTCAGTGAAGAACGGAGTGCCGCGCCGGCCCTGCTGCCACTGGATCAGCGCCGGCAGCAATTCCTCCCGGATCGCCCGCTTGTTGCCGATGAAATTGTCGTCCACGAAAAAGACCGCGCCGCGCCAGCCCGCCCGACGCAGTCCGTCCAGCTCGGCGATTACCTGGGCCGTCGTCTTCGTGCGCGGTCGATGGCCAAACATCGCCGTGACGTTGCAAAACTCGCAGTCAAACGGACAGCCACGCGAAAATTGCACGCTCATCGAGGCATAACGCCGCAGGTCCGCCAGCTCCCACAAGGGCGCAGGCGTCTGACGGATATCGGGGAATGCGAGGGAGGAATACACGCGCCGCGCCGTGCCCCGCTCGAAGTCGCGCAGAAACTCCGGCAGCGTCACCTCCGCCTCGTTCAACACGAAATGGTCAACGTCGGGAAATTGTTCGTGGCCCAGGGTGAAGAGCGGCCCGCCCGCCACAATGGTTTTGCCGGCCGCGTGGCAACGAGCGATGAGTTCATGCACCGAGTTTTGTTGGGCGATCATTCCGCTGATGAACACCACGTCTGCCCAGGCCAGATCTCGCGTGCGCAGGTGCCGCACGTTGACATCCACCAGACGCTTTTCCCAATCCGGCGGGAGCATCGCCGCCACAGTCAACAGCCCCAAGGGCGGCAGCGACGCTTTCTTGCGGATGAATTTCAGCGCGTGCTTGAAACTCCAGAACGTGTCCGGGAATTCCGGGTATAGCAGCAGGACGTTCATCCGTTGGGGAATATATGTCAAACAGACTGTGCGGGGCACATGGGGTGTTTACCCCATGGGCAAGTTGTTGGATTTACCCAATAACTATGCTGAGTGCCGGTGCGCCATGGAGCGCACCTGAATATGGCGCCCGATGGCCACCGGGCAGGGACGCAGCGTTTATGCCGCTTCAGCCCGACGTCGCCCGCAGTTCAGCCTGTTTTCCGGTCTGCCAACGGACGGTGAAGCGGCCTGAATGCCGCGCATAAGGGCCCCTGTCAGGATGCGCGCGCATTTGATTTGACCTGCGGCTTTTCGGTTGAGGTCGTCAGGGCCAAGGCGCAAGCTGGTTTTACCGCGATGAAGACTCGCCCCGCACGGTGCCACCGAATGGGCAGCCAACGGCAGAATCAGACTTTGCGAACGGACCCATGGGAAACATGAAACTGAAATCTGGACCAAATCTCCGACCCAAACGCCTGGCCCGCGCGGCCAGCCGAATCAAGGCAGCCCGCGAGCCCGGCACCCCGTTTCCCATCGTCGGCATCGGCGCCTCCGCCGGGGGGCTGGAAGCCTTGGAACAATTTCTCACCCATGTGCCGGCCCGCAGTGGCATGGCGTTTGTCATCGTCCAGCATCTGGACCCCACGCACAAGGGCATCATGCCGGAACTGTTGCAGCGCGGCACGGGCATGAAGGTCGTGCAGGTGAAGGACCGCACCCGGGTGCAGCCGGATTGCGTCTATGTGATTCCGCCGAACAAGGACATGTCCATCCTGCACGGCGTTTTGCATCTGCTCGCCCCGGCAGCCCCGCGCGGGCTGCGTCTGCCGATTGATTTTTTCCTCCGCTCGCTGGCGCAGGACCAGCAGGAGCACAGCATCGGCGTGATTCTTTCCGGCATGGGGTCGGATGGCACGCTGGGCCTGCGCGCCATCAAGGAGAAGGCGGGCGTGGTGCTGGTGCAGGATCCGGCGACGGCCAAATTCGACGGCATGCCGCGCAGCGCCATTGACGCCGGGCTGGCGGATATTGTGGCTCCGGCGGACGAACTGCCGGCGAAACTCACCGGTTATCTTGACCGCACGCCCCTGATCTCCAAGACGGAGCCGTCCTTGGAAGACAAGACGCAAACCGGCCTGGAAAAAGCCGTCATCCTGCTGCGCGCCCACACCGGCCAGGATTTTTCCCTCTACAAGCGGAACACCCTCTATCGCCGGATCGAGCGGCGCATGGGCATTCACCAGATCGGCAAGATGTCCACCTATGTGCGCTACTTGCAGGCGAATTCACAGGAGCTGGACCTGCTCTTCAAGGAATTATTGATCGGCGTGACGAATTTTTTCCGCGATCCCGACGTCTGGGACCAGATGCGGGAACACGCCATCCCGGCGCTGCTCGCAAGCCGTCCATCCGGTCAGGCGCTGCGGGCGTGGGTGCCCGGCTGCTCCACCGGGGAGGAAGCCTATTCCCTGGCCATCGTGCTCAAGGAGGCGGTTGAGGTGGCCAAACCCAAACGACAGTTCACGATTCAGATCTTTGCCACCGACCTGGACCGCGACGCGATTGACAAGGCCCGCCAGGGATTTTTCCCCGAGAACATCGCCGCCGACGTGTCGCCGGAACGCTTGAAGCGCTTCTTCATCAAGGAAGACCACGGCTACCGCGTGCGCAAGGAAATCCGCGAGATGGTGATTTTCGCCCCGCAGAATCTCATCATGGACCCGCCGTTCACCAAGCTGGACATTTTAAGCTGCCGCAATTTGCTGATCTACCTGGCTCCGGAGGTGCAGAAGAAACTGATTCCGCTCTTTCATTACAGCCTCGCGCCCGGCGGCATTTTATTGCTGGGCAGCGCGGAAACCGTGGGCGGCAACGGCGCCCTGTTTGCCCCGCTCCACGGCAAATCGCGCATCTATCGGCGAACGGAATCCGTCCTGCGGCCCGAGCCGGTCGAGTTTCCCTCGTCTTTCAGCGTCAGCCCGACCGTCGGTGCCGAGGCGCGCCCGGTTCCCAAGCCGCCCGCCAGTCTCCAGGCCCTGGCGGATCAACTGGTGTTGCAGCATTACGCCCCGCCGGCGGTGCTCGTCAATGACAGCGGCGACATCTTTTACGTCAGCGGCCGCACCGGCAAATATCTCGAACCCGCCGCCGGCAAGGCCAACTGGAACATCTTTGTCATGGCCCGTGAAAGCCTGCGCTATGAACTCTCCAGCGCTTTCCAGAAAGTGCTCCGGCAAGAAGAAAAAGTGGAGCTCCATGGACTCAAGGTCGAAACCAATGGCGGAACCCAGTGCGTGAATGTCACCGTTCAGCGGCTTAATGGGGCCGGCCCGCTGCACGGGCTGGTGATGATTGTCTTTACCGACGTGGCCGCGCCCGTGGCCGATAAAACGCCGGGCCGTCCGGCTTCGCCGCCCGCCCGCCATGCGCGGTTGCGGGAAGTGGAACAGGAGCTGTTGCGCGTGCGCGCCGAGGCGCGCAACACCCACGAGGAAATGCAGACCTCGCAGGAGGAATTCCGCTCCGCCAACGAGGAGCTGCAGTCCACCAATGAAGAACTCCAGTCCACCAACGAGGAACTCACCACCTCGAAGGAGGAGATGCAGTCGCTGAACGAGGAATTGCAGACGGTCAACACCGAGCTGCAGGCCAAGGTGGACGAACTGTCGCGGGCGAGCAACGACATGAAAAACCTGCTCGACAGCACGGACATCGCCACCCTGTTTCTGGACAAGGATCTCAACGTGCGGCGGTTCACCCCGCAGGCGACGAAAATCATCAAACTCATCCCGGCCGACGTCGGGCGCCCCATTACCGACCTGGCCACGGACCTGCGCTATCCGGAACTGGCCGATGACGCGCGGGAGGTGCTGCGCAAACTGACCGCCGCGGAAAAACCGATTGGCGCACGAGACGGACGCTGGTTCACCGTGCGCATCATGCCCTACCGCACGCAGGACGACCGGATAGACGGCGTGGTGATCACCTTTACGAACATCACGGCGTCCCGGACACTGGAAGCGCAATTGCGGGAAAAGAACGACCAGCTCTTAAATCCGAACCGGGGCGAAACAATCACACGAAAAAAGCCGTCAAAAAACGGCCAAACCAAAACGGCGCGGCGGCGCCGGAGAAATTCTCAAGGGGGATGAAACATGAAAAAGCAATCCCAGCCCATCGCGCCGGAAGGCTCGCCCGAGGCCGCCAAACTGCGGCAGCGTGCCGAAAAACGCCTGCAAGCGCGGCATTTGGAAGCAGGGCCGGCCCGGACCGAAGCCGACACGCAACGACTGATCCATGAATTGCAGGTTCACCAGATCGAGCTGGAGATGCAGAAGGATGAACTCCAGCAGGCGCGGAACGAGCTGGAGGCGGGGCTGGAAAAATACCGGGACCTCTATGATTTCGCCCCGGTGGGTTATCTGACGCTCGATTGCGAGGGAACGATCCAGGAGGCGAACCTCGCGGCGGCCAGCCTGCTGGGAATTCCCCGCTCCCGTTTGCTCCAGCAACGTTTCGGACATTATGTGTCCGCGTCCGACCGACACGCATTCAGCGACTTTCTCACGCGGATTTATTTGCACCAGACCCGGGAATCCTGCGAGCTGCATCTGCTCAAGGACGGACGCCCCGCAATCGAAGTGCGGATGGACGCGGCGGCGACAAGCAGACAGGAATGCCGGGTGGTTTTGGAGGATCTCACCGAACACAAACGGGCCGAGGCGGACCGGCTCATCCTGAACAAACTGGAGTCCACCGGCATCCTGGCGGGGGGCATTGCGCACGATTTCAACAACCTGCTCACGGTGATCCTGCTGGATCTGGAGCTGGCTCTGGAATCCACCGCCTCGGACATGAAGTTGACGGAACTGTTGGAGGAGGCAAAGAAGGCTGGCTGGGCTGCCCGTGGTCTGACCCAGCAGTTGATCACCTTTGCCAATGGCGGCGCGCCGGTTCGTCAGCCGGTCCATCTGGCCGGGCTGATTCAGGAAGCCAGCCAGGCGGCATTGAGCGGTTCCACGGTGCGATGCAATTTTTCTCTGCCCGACAATCTCCGGCCCGTGAATGTGGACGCGGGACAGATCGCACAGGTCATGCGCAATCTGGTTCAGAACGCGCGCGAAGCAATGCCCAATGGCGGCGTGGTTTCCGTCCGGGCGGAGAATGTCGTTCGCAAAGCCCGCGAAGAACCCGCGCTGCCGCCGGGTGAGTATGTGCGGGTGAGCATTGCCGACCAGGGCGACGGCATCGGGAAAGACGTCCTGCCGAAAATTTTTGATCCCTACTTCTCGACGAAAGTAAAGGGCAGTCAGAAGGGCATGGGGCTGGGCCTGACGATCTGCCATTCGATCGTTCGAAAACATAATGGCGCGATCACCGTGAAGTCCGAAATCGGAGCCGGCACCACCATTCACCTCTTGCTTCCAATTTCCCGCCCGCAGCCGGGACCGGAGCCGGCGAAAAAACACTCAAACCAGCAGGCCCCCAACGACCCGCGAAAATCCTGGTGATGGATGACGAGGAATCATTGCGGAAAGCGGTTGGGGCGATGCTCCAACAGATGGGTCATACGGTGGAACAGGCGGCGGAGGGCGGGATGGCCATCCAAGCTTACCAAGCCGCCAAACGTGGGGAAAATTCGTTTGACGTGGTGCTGCTGGATTTGACGGTGCAGGGAGGCGTTGGTGGCCTGGAAACACTCCAGGCGCTGCTCCGGTTTGACCCGGCGGTGCAGGCCATTGTCATGACCGGTTATTCCCATGATCCCGTGCTGCTCAATCCCAAATCCCATGGTTTTAAGGCCGGCCTGGCCAAACCCTTCAACCGCGAACAGCTCCAGAAAATACTGGTCGAAATTATTCCCGACCGTCCCGCGCCATGAAGAAAAAAGCGGACACAACCCTGCCCGCCGCCCAACTGCGGCGACGGGCCGAAGCCCGCTTGCGGAAACGGAAGCGCCTTCAGCGGTCCGGGATGGGCGCGCCAAAAACAGCCGCCGATTCGCAACGGCTGCAACACGAATTACAGGTTCACCAGGTGGAGCTGGAGATGCAGAATGCCGAGTTGCAGCAGGCCCGGGACCGGATGGAGCCGCTGCTCGAAAAATTCACCGACCTCTACGACTTCGCGCCCGTCGGTTATTTTTCCCTGAACGAGCAGGGCCGGATACAGGAGGTCAACCTGACCGGGGCCGTCCTGCTCGGCGTGGAACGTTCGCGGCTGCTCCATCAGCCTTTGCAGCGTTTTATTGACCGGCCGACCCGGCGGGTTTTTCTGACCTTCCTGGAACGAACCTTCGCCGGCAACGGAAAACAGGTTTGCGAGGCGAAGCTGCTGAAAGAAGGCGGGTCCGCTTTCTGGGCCGACTTTCACGCCATGCCCGCGCTTTCACTTACGGCCCAGCCGAAACGGTGCCGGGTGGCGGTTTCCGACATCACCCCCCTCAAGCGGGCGGAGGAAGCGCAACGGCGCATGGAGGCGCTCGCGGCCAAGAATCTGGAGTTGCGTCGGGAAATTCTCCGGCGCGAGAAGTTGCAGAAGGCTCTCTGCGTCAGTGAACGGCATCTGGGCCGGCTGCTGGAGCAGTCACGTTCCACGGCGGAACAGTTGCGGCAACTTTCCCATCAAATCTTGCACGCCCAGGAGGAGGAGCGGAAGCGCATCAGCCGGGAGTTGCATGATGAAATCACCCAGACCCTGATCCTCATCAATGTGCACCTGCAAAATCTGTCCCAAAAGGCCCGGATCAATCCGGCGATGCTCAAGAAGGAAATAACCCGCACGCAGGAACTGGTGGAACATTCAGTAGAGATCGTGCATGAGTTCGCCCGGGAACTGCGGCCGGCGGCCTTGGACGACTTGGGGCTGATTGCCACCCTTCACGATTTTCTAAAAGATTTTACAAAACGAACGGGCATCCGCGTTCATTTAACCACCTTCACCAACCGCCGGATTCGCGGCATGGACAACGCCTTGCGCACGGTATTTTACCGCGTCGCCCAGGAAGCGTTGACCAATGTGGTCCAACATGCGAATGCCAGCCGGGTGGATGTGCGCATTAAAAAAATTCCCCGGGCCATTCAAATGGAAATCACCGACAACGGTAAAGCCTTCAAGGTGGAGCGGGTGTTGCACCGCAAACGAAACCAGCGCCTGGGGCTGGTCGGCATGCGGGAACGGGTGGAAATGGTCGGCGGCCGGTTTGAAATCGAATCCCAGCCCGGCAAAGGCACCACCATTATCGCCCGGGTCCCTTTGGGAAAAATCCGGGGGGGGCGCAAATTCAGTCCGTTGAAATCCAAGCTTGAATTTGTATGAAGCGAATGACTTTTCGACTGGCGCTGCTCGCCGCCATTTGCGGCAGGGTCTGCGCCGCATCGGTTGAGACCAACTCCGCCGCGCCTGAGCGCATTCTCCTGATTGATCCCAGTTCCATGCCAGTGGCCGCAGGCAAAGCCACGCTGACCATCGGTCCGCTTCAGCGCGCGAACGGCGTTTACGCGGGCGATTACCAGTTCAAGGTGATTCCCTATTTTTGGAAAAACGAAACGGGCCGGCTGCCCATCGCCGTTTCGGATGCGAAACTGGCCGAGATCGGCCAGGGCAAGACCGTTGCGATCACCGGGACCGCCGTCACCAGCGGCGAGGACGGCAAGAGTCGGCCCATTGCCGCCACCGCCACGCCGGTTGATCCCGACCACGGAAAGCTCAAGCTGTGGTTCACGGCGGGAAAAAGGAAAATGCTTTTCGAGCCGGCCTATCAATTTGTCGGCCAAAAGATTACCGGGGATCTGGCGGAGACACACCAACTTTGAATGATTATGAAAAAAATCACCATTCTGCTCGCGGAAGACCACACCATCGTGCGCGAAGGATTTCGCCGGATGCTGGAACTGGAAAGTGACCTGGCCGTGGTGGGCGAGGCGGCCGACGGCCGGACGGCAATCAATCTCGCCAAAGAACTCAGGCCCGACGTGGTGTTGATGGACATCGCCATGCCGCGGCTCAATGGTTTGGAGGCCACGCGACAGTTGCTCAAGATCATCCCCGCCACCAAGGTCATCGTTCTCTCCGCGCACGGGGATGATTCGTATGTTCAGGAAGCCACCGCGGTCGGGGCCGTGGGTTTTTTGCTCAAACAATCCTCCGCCCACGAGGTGTGCCAGGCGATCCGCGCGGTGCAAAAGGGGAAAATCTTTTTCAGTCCCGCCATTTCCAAACGGCGAAAAAATCTCCAGGCGCAATCCCCGGGCCGCCCCGGGGAGTTCAACCTGAAAACGATCAAACTCACGGCGCGCGAGATGGAAGTGCTGCAGCTCATCGCCGAAGGCAAGGCCAACAAGGAGACGGCCGCGGAACTTGGCATCGGCATGAAGACGGTGGAAAAGCATCGGGAGCATCTCATGCGCAAGCTGGACATCCACGACACCGCCGGCCTCACCCGCTACGCCATCAGCGCCGGCATCATCGAGAGCAGCGTGCAGGTGACAATTATTTAGCCAACGAAGCAGCAGGAACAACGGCATTTCGCGTGCCGAGCGGGCACAGTAGGGTTTCACCCCATGGCGTCCCGCGGGTTGGCATGGAAGTGTGCAACACGTTGAGCGCCGCAGCTCCTTGCGTAAAACCATTTCAGGGAGCTGCACGGCTCGTGCGATATTCGCCCATGCAAGTATTCTTTGCCCGATGGAAGGTCGCGTTCCTGACTGGACTGGCCGTGATTCTGCCAGCGGCGGTTTCCGTCGCAATCGTCATCTGGATGTTTGGCGTCGTGTCCCACTTCACCAATACCTTGCTCGTCTTTGTGCCGTCAGCTTGGATGCAGACACGGGAGGGCGTGGGGCTGCTCTATTGGAACTTGCTGGCACTGGCAGCAGCGATTCTGCTGATCAGCCTGGCGGGCGGGATTGCGCGCTACTATTTCGGCCGGAAGTTGATCCAATTGGTGGACAGGATTCTCCTGCGCGTGCCCCTCTTCAACAAACTTTACCGTTTGATGAAACGTGTGAATGAAGCGCTGACCGCCAATCAGGCCAATACTTTCAAACAGGTGGTGCTGGTGGAATTCCCGCGCCCGGGCCTCTACGCCCTTGGATTCCTCACCAGCATGCACAATGACGAAATGCGGGCCCGAAGCCACAAGCCCCTGGTCAGTGTGTTCGTGCCCGCACCACCTCTTACCAGTGGGTCCGTTGTCCTGGTGCCGGAGGCGGATGTCATCAAACTCGAAATGTCCGTGCCGGAGGGCATCAAATTCATCATGAGCTTGGGAGCGGTGTCGCCATCGTATGGCGATGCCTTTCAGGGCAAGGAAGGAAACCGCCCAGCTACAGGTGTAAGTGTGCCAGCCCCCGCGCTCTTGGAACCCCAGACCCGTTGAGGAAAAATCATCATGACCAACACGCTGATGACCCACCTAAACTTCCTCTGGGCCGGTCTCCGGCAACATGGGCAGACTGGGGGCCTCGTTCCCTCCCAGCGATTTCTCATCGCCAGAATGATTGCTCCGGTCGCAAAAAATTATTACGGGGAAATCATTGAGTTGGGATCGGGCAGTGGCGCGCTCACCTTGCAGCTGGCCCGTCGCTGTCCCCGGGCGCGCATCCTCGCCTCCGAAATAAACCCAACGTTGGCGCGTGATTGCCGGCGAAATCTGACGCGTGCGGGCCGTGCTGATCAGGTTGAAGTGGTCTGCATTCCGGCCGAACGCCTGCTCACAGAGCTGGGGCGGCGCAGAGCCGCGCCCGCTGACTTCATCATTTCAGGGATCGCCCTTGGAAACCTCAGCAAGCAGAGGGCGGCAAGCTTGCTCGACGCCATCCGCCAAAATCTTGGTGCGGATGGGATGTTCATTCAATTTCAACACTCGCTGCTGGACCGGAAAAACATCCAGGCCAGATTCCCGAACACCCGCACCGTGCCCGTGTGGCTGAACTTCCCGCCGGCATTCATCTATTTCGCGCAGCCGTAGTGCCTGCCGCCCCGAGGGGACCGCATGGTTAGCACCCCAACCACGACGCAAGGAACATTCGGGCTTGGCGCGGGCAACGATCCTGTGCCAGTTCAACGACGAGCGGAAGGGAAGCTTTAGGCCGGCGTGTCAATAGTGTTCCGTTCGAACCCGATGGTTAGCGTGGTCCTGTGGCTCCAGTCCCAGTCACGGGTGGCACACCGTGACCTCATGGGCGCGGTGACGACCCCGATTATGAGACTGTTCATTTGAGACTTGGCTCCGCAGCCCGCTCCGACTCCACAAATTAAAGCTTCTCTCTGGCCGCGCGGGAAATTTCGCGTGCATCCACGTCGGCCTTTTTGTGTTGGTTTCACAAGAATCCCTCTAAACGCCATCGCTTCAAAAGCCCAATAAAAGCGGCCTTCGTCTTTCGGCCATGTTTCTTATGAACTGCAAGCAAGGAAATTCGCACCAGACAGACTCAATGACTGGGTAATACACCCCATGGTAGAACCACTTCGCTTCTGCTTTGGTTGTGCGCATGAAAGCCAAACTTGCAGCAGCATACGAAGCTCCCCGCGCGCCCAGCCAGTCCCTCCCCACCCCTCATTATCGCATTCTGTTGGTGGAGGACGACGAGGACATCCGGCGGCTCAACACCGAAGTGCTGATCCGCCACGGTTATCAGGTGGATGCCGCCGAGGATGGAGCTGTTGCCTGGGATGCGTTGCAATCGAACAGTTATAATTTGATGGTTACTGACAACGCGATGCCGAAGGTGACAGGCTTGGAGTTGCTGAAGAAGCTGCATGGCGCCCGGATGGCCCTCCCGGTCATCATGGCAACGGGGACACTGCCGACGGCGGAATTCATCTGCTCCCCCTGGCTGCAGCCCACGGCCACGATGTTCAAGCCCTACACGCTGGACGAGTTGGTGGGAACCGTGCAAGAGGTGTTGCGCGCCACCGAGGATGCCTGCGAGCGACCGGCACAACCGCCCATCCAACCCACGGTTTGATCCGCCAATCCATGGATTTATCAAACGATTTTGACCTGCCGGATTTCACTGCTTACGCCCGGTCGGCACGGCCGATGCAGCCGCGAACCGCCGGGCGGTGGTTGCCATACTCAACGAGTATAAGGCAGGCGTGCTGCATACTTTCCGCGACGAACCGGCAGAGGTTCTTAAGCTCGTTCAGTTGGCGATCAATGAGGCCGAGGGCCTCGCCTGGTCCACACCCAATGCTAATTTGATGTTTCCTTCCCTCGTTCAAGAGAAAATCCAGTCCAGCCAGCGATGGGCCGAGCACCAGCATTGGGCCAGTCCCGGACTTCATCCGGGCACCCACGTCAACAAGTCTCTTGATGTGATGCGGCGAGCAAAGCCGCCTATAGGGAGAACACCCCATGGCTCCCGAAACATTTCCCGTTCACTCTCATGCCTTCAATAACCGGGGTATTCACCCAATTTCAATTTCCTCTGCGGCGTGTCGCCGCAGAGGAGCAAGAACGGAAACAAGAACAGAATAAAACGCATATGAAAAACAGGATCCCACAACGTAACGGAACAGCGATGATGAAAATCTTCATCATCGGCATGTCGCTTGGTCTCGCAGTCATCGCGCCCGCGGCCATCATTCCATTTGACCTCTCGCCCGCCGGCTCGGGCGCGGCCGTCGGGTTGAGCCCCCTCAATGAAGTGCCCGCCGTCACCAACAGCGCCGGCAGCGGTGGTGAGATTTTTGGCGGCATCAGTTTTGATACCGACACCGCCTTGCTGTCGCTGGCCGTGGGCTATGGTTCCGCGGCAGGCTTCACCAACCTGACGGGGGTGGCCACGGCCATGCACATTCACGGTCCTGCCGGACCAGGAACCAACGCGGGTGTGGTCATAAACCTTGCCCCGCTCTCGTTCACGGCAGCAGATCCGACCAACGGTGGCATCATTTTTGGAACGGTGCCGGTGCCGACGAACGAAGTTGCCAATCTGCTCGCGGGGTTGAGCTACCTCAACATCCACACGGCCACCAATTCGGCCGGGGAACTTCGGGCACAATTAATCCCCAAGTCGGGGAGCCCTCCGGTTGTTTCCTGCCCCGAGCCGGTGACGGTCGAGTGCGGCAGTGTCACCACGGTCACGGTGCAGGTTTCCGATCCTGACAACGACGCATTGCAGGTGGTCTGGTCGGTGAACGGTGCTTCTCTTCAGACCAACGAGCTGGCGGCGGGGTCCACTGCTGCGCCGGTGGCGGTTTCATTCGCTGCCCAATATCAACTGGGCACGAACCTCGTCTCGGTGGCGGTCACCGACTCGACGAATCACTCGGCGGAGTGTTCTGCCACCGTCACCGTGGTGGACACAACCCCGCCGGTCATTACGGTGTTGACGGCAAGCCCATCCACTCTCTGGCCGCCCAATCACAAGATGGTCTCCATTCAGCTTGCGGCTACGGTCACGGATCTATGCGGTGACACGACCTGGAAAATCACCTCCATCACCAGCAGCGAGCCGGCGGATGCCAAGGGCAGCGGCAATACCTCCCCCGATTGGGAAATCACGGGAGATCATACCGCGAAGTTGCGCGCGGAACGCTCCGGCATTACTGGTTCGCGCGTTTACAACCTCACGGTGGAAGCCGTCGATGCTTCAGGAAATGTCTCCCTGCCGAAAACAGTGATCGTGACCGTGCCGCACAACTCGCGGTAACCAGCGCCGGTATTAAGCATGAGTTCTTAAGACTGTCGAACAAGGGGATGGGCGTATCGGAAGCGTGGCCCGGGACGCTTTCATCAAGTGGTCAGGCGTCCCGGACCAACCATGGCGCAAGAGAAAGCCCTCTGGAAGCCGCCGGCGCCCATCCCCAAGCGGTGAAGCAAACCACCGCCCACCACGGGACCAATTTATGAAGACAAATCGATCGAAGGAAGGTGCGTCGACTGAAAATTCCGCCGGTTCCGGAGCACGATTAAATGCTCCAAGCCGCCGGAAACCTGAATAACAAGGCTGAACCAGAATCGAGCACCACTTCACCTACCACCCACAAAACGAATCCCCGGCCACCGCATGCTGCAGTCCACTGCCATTCGCAGAGTAGCCTTTCTGGGCGATTATCCACCGCGCAAGTGCGGCATCGCCACGTTCTCGACCGTTTTGCGTTGCTCCGTTGCAGCGGCATTTCCCGCGATCCAATGTCTCGTCGTGCCGGTCAACGATCTTGCGGGCGGCTACGACTACCCCGGTGAAGTCCGCTTCGAAATAGCGGAGCAAGATCTGACGTCCTACCTGCGCGCGTCCGACTTCCTGAACATCACTGACGTGGATGTGGTTTGAGTGGAGCACGAGTTTGGCATTTTTGGCGGTCCGGCAGGCAGTCATGTGCTTGCGTTGTTGCGCGAACTGCAAATGCCCATCGTCACAACGCTCCACACCGTATTGCGTGAGCCGAACGAGGAGCAGCGCCGTGTGATGCGTGAGCAGACCCGGCTCTCGACCCGCCTGGTGGTCATGACCGAACGGGGCAGGGAATTCTTGCTGAACATCTATCAGGTCCCGGCAGCGAAAATTGATCTGATACCGCACGGCATTCCAGACCGGCCGTTTGCGGACCCCAACTATTTCAAGGACGAGTTTGGCGTGGCGGGCAAACAGGTGTTGCTCACGTTTGGCCTGCTCTCGCCCAGCAAGGGCATTGAATTCGCGCTGCAAGCCTTGCCGGACATCATTCGAGAGTATCCCAACATCGTTTACATCGTGCTGGGTCAGACGCATCCGAACCTGCTCCGCGATGAAGGTGAAGCCTACCGCTTGAGTCTGGAGCGCTGGGCGAAGGATCTCGGCGTGCAGAAGAACGTCGTGTTCTTCAATCGCTTCGTGGAACTGGACGAGTTGATGCGGTTCATCGGCGCGGCGGACATCTACCTGACACCCTATCTTAACGAAGCGCAGATCACCTCTGGCACGCTGGCTTATGCGTTTGGCGCCGGCAACGCCGTGGTGTCCACGCCATGCTGGCACGCCGCCGAAATGCTGGCGGCCGGGCGCGGCAAACTCGTGCCTTTCCGCGATGCGAAGGCGATCGCCATCGCGGTCTTGGAATTGCTGCGTGATGAACCCTTGCGGCACTCGATGCGCAAGCACGCCTACCACCTCGGTCGGGATATGGTGTGGAGCCGGGTGGCGCAGCGTTACGCGATATCCTTTGAGCAGGCGCGGAGAGATCATAGTTTCGTGGGCCGAAAATCATCCCCCATCAAGACGCTCGATGAACAGCCCGGGCAGTTGCCCGAATTGAAGCTGGACCATCTATTTCGCATGAGCGATTCGACCGGCATCTTCCAGCACGCGAGCTTTACGGTGCAAATTTTGCCGAGGGCTATTGCACGGACGACAACGCGCGTGCGCTGGTGCTGGCGCTGTTGTTGCAACGGCTGGGCCAGGGCTTGCCGCGTCTCGGCGCACAGGCCGCAACCTACGCGGCGTTTCTCAACCGGGCTTTTGATTCCCAAAGCGGACTCTTTCGCAACTTCATGAGCTTCGAGCGGCGCTGGCTGAATCAAGTCGGCTCAGAAGACTGCCAGGGGCAGGCACTGTGGGCGCTGGGTTTGTGTGTGGCACAGGCCGGCAGGGGCAGTTTTCAGATGCTTGCGGAACGACTCTTCGAACAGGCGCTGCCCGAGGCGGCCAAATTTACATCCCCACGTTCGTGGGCCTTCACGCTCATCGGCATTGATGAATACCTGCGCCGGTTCGGCGGCGACCGGCGGGCGAACCACATCCGCGACGCGCTCACGGCAAAGCTCATGCAGCGCTACGCCGATGCCGCCACCCCGGACCGGCACTGGTTTGAAGAGGTTGTCTCCTACGCCAACGCCAAGCTGCGCCACGCAATGATTCTGAACGGTCGCTGCCTGAAAAGCACAACGATGCTGGAGCTTGGGCTGAAAACACTGCGCTGGTTGATCAACGCTCAAACCTCCGGCGCGGGCTCGTTTCGACCGGTCGGCTCGAACGGTTTTTATCCAAGGGGCATGGCGCGCGCAATCTTCGATCAACAGCCCATCGAAGCCAAACCACGATTTCCGCCTGCATTGAGGCTTATCACGCCACGGGCGACATGTTCTGGGTGGCGGAAGCATGCCGGGCGTTCGAGTGGTTTCTCGGACGCAATGACCTGAGGCTGGCGCTTTACGACTCCACCACCGGCGGCTGTCGTGATGGCTTGCACGTGGACCGTCTCAGCCAGAATCAAGGGGCGGAATCCACCCTTGCCTTTTTGTTATCGCTCGCGGAAATGAAGGCGCTGCAAAACGCGCTCGTCAGTTTTAAGGAACCTGTTGGGAAATAGCTGGTGCAAGTATCCGCGGAAACCATGGTGAATCCGAAGACTATATGATATTAATCAAAACCAAGATGGTGAAGAAAGGCCTGTCATGGCTTGCCTGTTTTTGGACATCAGTGGCGTCTTGCTGATCAACGGCTGGGATCATCGCGCCCGTCGGCGGGCGGCGAAGATGTTTCAACTGGATTTTCGGCGATGGACGCTCGCCATCACCTCGTCTTTGGCACTTACGAATTGGGCAAGCTCAGTCACAAAAAAACCATTGGAGGAATTGCATCGCATCAGCCCAAACGACCCGGATCATCTGCCGCGCGAGATAGAATTGATTGAGACGTTCCGTCACCGGCATCCAAAACTGTCCCAAGTGGCCTGCTTCGACACGGCGTTCCACCAGACCACGCCGCACGTGGCCAGGCTGCTGCCAATTCCGCGCCGCTTCGATGCCAAAGGAATTCAGCGCTACGGTTTTTACGGCTTGTCCTACGCCTACCCGATGGAAGAACTCGCGCGGCTTTCGTTCGCTCGACGTCGCGCGGGCCGAGAGCGACGGACACTGGCAGTTTCCGGGCGTGTTGCCGCCGTTCGATCCGCCGCGCGATGATGCCAAAGCGACCATCGCGCCCGCGCGGGCGATGGGCGTAAAGATAAGATGGTGACGGGCGACGCCTTGGCTATCGCGCAAGAGACCGCCAAGAAGCTAGACATGGGCGCGAATATTTTGGATGCCAGTGGTCTCGGTGACTCGAAGAAGCTGGAAGACAATGCGGTCGCGGAATCCATTGAGAAGGCGGACGGTTTCGCCCTAGCATTTCCCGAACACAAGTTCCACATCATGGATGTGCTCCAAAAGCGCGGCCACATCGTCGGCATGACCGTCGACGGCGTGAACAACTCGCCTGCACTGAAGAAAATCGACTGCGGCATCGCCGTTTCGAGCGCGACAGACGAGGCGCGCGGCCCGTTCTGGTCGATCCGGCCCGCGCGGATTCTGCTACTGATGGCGTTCGGCACGCAAATCGTGGCAACATTGATTGCCGTTTGTGGATTATCCATGCCACCCATTGGCTGGGGGTGGGCGGCCTTGGTTTGAGGCTGCTCGCTGGTGTGGTTTCTCGTAAATGACCGCGTGAAACTGCTCGCGTATCGGATTTTGATCCGGTCAAAGCCAGCACGCCGCCCGACTTGACGCCGCAAATCACCAAACTTGCCTATCAATTTTACGATCGGCGAGGCCGGCAGGATGGCAGTGCGGCTCAGGATTGGGACCATGCGGAACGAATAATTCTGAAAAACGAACCTCGCGAATAAAATGAAACGAGCAAATTTGAAATGAACGACCGGAGTCATTGCTCGCTTTCCCGCCCATTCAGGCGAGACTATAAAATTGAAAACCGCCGCCCTCCACGCCAAACGCATTGGACCAACATTGACCCCGGACTGGTCGCGGGTGCTGATGCGTCCGTTTAACCCGAGCACCGACGACATCGTGCGATGCATCGTCGCCCGCGTCATGGCTCTTTCCGAGGATGAGGTCGTGCGCCTGCTGGGCCAGGCGCTGGGCGAATTTGAGGACCGGCACAAAAACGTCGCCGAAATCCTCTGCAATCGCTTTGAGCAGGTGCGCCATTTTCTCGAACCCGGCGCGCAGCCTTCGCCGGAGCGGCAGGCGCTCATCGGCTCCTATTTGACGCACGAATATTCCCCGGAATCCGCCGCGCTCTTCAATCCATCCATCGTGCCGCATCCGGACCAGTCAGGACTGCCAAGAGGTTCGCAGCGCTTCATCCTGAGCCTGCGCGCCACGGGCGAAGGGCATATATCCTCCATTACTTTTCGCGTCGGCGTCGTCAGTGCGCATCAGCACATCACGCTGACGCCGCCCGTGCCGTTCGTGATGGAGCCGGAACGGGTGCCCAACGTCGCATACCTCAAGGGATTGTTCGCCCATAAGCTGGAAGAAGCTGGCGTGCAAAATGACTTCTGCCGGCGCGTGCTCGACCAGTTGCACGAGGATTTCACGCTCAAGGAACTGCGTGCGGTTCTGGCTGCCTCGGGCCTGACCGAGGACACCTCGGACGCCACGGCCACCCGCGCAGCGCGCGGCACCCTGCTGCTGGCGGAATCCAATTATGAAGTAAACTTCGCGCCCGACAGCAAGGTCTCGCAGCGCGTGCTCTTTCCCGCGGCGCCCAGCCAGAGCAACGGCATCGAAGATGCGCGTTTCGTGCGGTTTGAGAACGACGCAGGCCGCTTCACTTACTATGCGACCTACACGGCCTGCGACGGCAAGATCACCCTGCCGCAATTGTTGGAGACGCCGGACTTCTTGCATTTCAAATTCAGCACACTGAATGGTCCCGCAGTGCAGAACAAGGGGATGGCACTGTTCCCGCGCAAGCTAAACGGTGAATACGTCATGCTCTCGCGCCAGGACGACGAGAACATCCTGATTATGTTCTCTGACAACCTCCATTTCTGGCAGACGCCGAAGGTGCTGCTGTCGCCGGCGCAACCGTGGGAGTTCATCAAGATTGGCAACTGCGGCTCGCCCATCGAAACCGAACGCGGCTGGCTGGTGTTGAGCCACGGCGTCGGTGCGATGCGAAAGTATTGCATCGGCGCATTCCTGCTTGACCGGAAAGACCCCACGCGGGTGATTGGTCGCCTGCGCGAACCACTGATCTGCCCGAATGCCGCCGAGCGCGAGGGCTATGTGCCGAACGTCGTTTACACCTGCGGCGCCCTGCTGCAAGGGTGCGAACTCATCATCCCCTACGCGATGAGCGACTCCGCCACGAGCTTTGCCACGGTTTCTTTCGATGACATTTGGGCGGCGATGGCCTGAGACCGGGTGCGCGGACGGGCTTCCGGGTAGGGTTATACCCCATGGCACTTGTTCCCACTCCGCCTTAGCTTTAGGGCGTGAAGCTAACCATACCGAACCCAACCAAAGGCAGCCCATGTCACTGATATCTCTGGTCGTCACCCTGGTCGTCGTCGGCGTGTTGCTTTGGCTGATCAACGCCTACATCCCGATGGACGGAAAAATCAAAAAGATCCTCAACATCGTCGTAGTCGTTTGCGTCATTGTCTGGCTGTTGTTCGCCTTTGGCATTCTCAGTCACGCAAGCGACATCAGCGTGCCGCAAGTCCGTTAACCTTCGCCGTCAACGCCAGCAATGCCATGATCGCCAATCACGCCCAGTTCATCGCCGCCCTTGAGGAGAAACGAAAGGTGCGGGTGCAGTTCTACTCGCTGCCCGACAACGGCGTTCTCGACCGTGTCTGTGCCCCGATCGATTATGGCCCTGGCGCCGATAATAAAGACGGGCTCAACCGCTACTGGCTCTGGGATTACGCCAGCAATACCGGTTCACACACCCTTGGCCTGATGCCCCAGCAAATTGAGGATTTGCAGGTTCTCGGCGAGGTGTTCGATCCCGCGGAATTCACCAGCAGGTCTTCACCCGCTCCCGTCGCCTCGTCCGGCGGGGGCAAACCTCCGCTCCTATGAACGCATCCCTGGAAACCGCAAGCGGCAAACCCAGACCACGCCTACCAGATGTCGGTCGAATCCAATCGCACCTGTTTTCATGGCGGACCGACGTGGATTTCCCGACCCGGGAACAAACCTGCGTCCGGAGCGCCAGCCGGACGTGGCGGGCGATGTGGATGAAACTCAAACCGTGAACGCGGGATCTTCCAAAGTTATTTTCCGCCGGCGGACGCTGGCCCGTTACCGAAGCGGGCCTTCGGCGGGCAGGCTCGCTACCTCATAGCCTGCCCAGCATTCCCCGTTCATCTTGAAACGAGCGAAATGAAAGAAACGGATCAAAAAGCGGAACGGACCGGCAACAATTCGCGGGTTGAACAAGCTGAAGCGCGCACCGAGCAGGCCGAATCGCGCACGGAACAAGCCAAAACCCGGACGGAGCAGGCGAAGCTGACACTACAGCGCGAAGTGCAAAAGGATGTTCAACTACATCTCGAAACCTCCCCACGACGGCTCAAGAACGTCGTCACGAATGAGACAGCCGAGCCGGAAAATTTACTGGAACAGTTGACCAGGCGGCAGAGCGAGATTCTGCAACTGATTGCGGAGGGTCAGAACACCAAACAGATCGCCGAGTTGCTGAAGGTCAGCCCCAAGACCGTAGAGTATCACCGCATGAAGCTGATGGTCGGCCTAAACTTACACGACGTTCCCGGCCTCGTGCGATACGCCCTGCGCGTGGGCTTGATAGCGGCAGGCACTTGATGAGCAACTCGCAGCATCGGAGCTGAGTGTCGCGGGCACAGTAAAAGCGTTTAGGGAAGCTCGGTGCATTCGCGTCAATAAAATCGAGCAAACCTTCAGCGCCCAGCGAGACGTTTCCTATCGTTGTCCACATCCTGAAATCCGGCGTCGCTTGGATGTCATAGGTGCGGCCAACCGGGCCAGCCACGGTCAGAATTACGCGCCGGTCGAATGCCACTCGTATCCGAAGGTCGACCGCACTCGGCGTCGTGTAGACAACTTCCGCAGAGTAATCGCTTTCCGGCCCGACGGAGTTGATGGCGGTCGCCACAAAATAATAGGTCTGACCGGCTTGGAGGTTGGTGATGGTGGCGTTCTTTACCGCGCTGCTGACGGATACTCTGGCAGTGTAAACCCGCGTGGTGGTGCCGCAATAGACATTGTAACCTGCGAGACTTGCCTCGTTGTTGTTGGAATCCCGCGCCAGGTTCACATTCACCGTTGAGCCCCGAATTCCAGTCAAGGACGCTAACATCAGCAAGGCCATGAAGAGAGCGTGAAAGAGACTGGCTCCCGGCACACCAGCCAGCCACGTGATCGATGAATTGCAGCAACGCTCCAAGCCGGCCCGTCCATTGGTTTGTTCAATGTTGTTTCTCATGAACAACCATCACGGATTGGCGGAGTTCTCGCGACTAGGACATTCCTTACAGCCACCAGAAAAACTCTTGGTTGCAACTCTGTAGTCCCGACCTGGAACGCAAGCAGGTGAAAGGAACGGGACAACAGCAATCCTGGCGTAAAAGTGTATCGTGTCTGCTCCAAGCTGGAGTCTGTAACCCGGAGGTAGGGTAATACCCCATATCGCCCGGCAGGCGCACTGTTCATTATGATCACGTTCAGCGAGGCCATTCTTCCGCGCCCGGAAGACAAGCGGCTCGGGACATTCACTCCTATGAAACATAACAAAAAGAAGGACCTGACAAGCAGCGCCGCTTCTCAACAACCGGAACCTGTCTGCTTTGAATTCACTCATCCGACCGCCCGCTCCGTTTGCATCGCCGGAACGTTTAACGACTGGCAGCCACAAGCCAAACCCATGCACCGCATAGAAGCGGGTCACTGGATGGAGAGCACGGCTTTGGCCGCCGGGACCTACGAATACTGCTTCGTGGTGGACGGTCAATGGATGCCTGACCCGCTGGCCAGCCAAACCGTGCCCAACCCTTTCGGTGGGATGAACTCGATCCTGAAAGTTCACAGTTCGCCGCAGGTCGCCCATCGTGCCGACGGAATGACTTTACCACTCAAAAATGCAAACAATCCACCAACACAAAAATCATGAGCAAGGAAGCCCAAGCCATCAGTAACGACGCCAGCCAACTGGCCGAAAACGCACGCACCTTGGTGGCGGCAACCGCAGACGTGGCCGGAGAAAAGGTCAGCGAAGCCCGCAAGCGCCTCGCCACGGCACTGGAAAGTGGCAAGGAGATGTATGGCCGCGTGCGCGACAAGACAGTCGCCGGCGCCAAGGTGGTGGATCAAACCGTCCGCGAAAATCCTTATCAAGCCATCGCCATCGGCGCCGCGGTCGGCGCACTGATTGGTTATTTGGCCGCCCGCCGGTGCGCTTGCAACCGTGATTGATTCCGTATGGCAGGATCCATGATCAGTTACCGGCATCTGCCCGCAACCTTGAAGCGGACGGTGCGCCGGCTGTTGCGCATCGGGGAAAACCGGCTTGAACTATTGACGGTGGAAGTGCAGGAGGAGCGTATGCATCTCCTGCACACGTTCCTGCTGGCCTTGGGCATGGCGGTGTTCGGGCTGCTTGCCGCGCTGACGCTTAGTGCGGCCATCGTGATCATGTTCTGGGCTTACTCACCGGTGATCGTCCTCCTGATCTTGACCGGCCTCCACGCAGCCGCAGGAGCTTGGCTCGCCCGGCTACTCGCCGGACGACTGCGCGACTGGCAGATACTTCCCGCCACGCTGGATCAACTTCGAAAGGACCGGGCATGTTTGGAAACCATTCTGGAATGAATCCGCTGGCTGCGCGGAGGCAGTTATTGATCGCCGAAAGCGAACTCAACCGCGCCGGACTGGCCGACGATATGACCACGCTGACGGTGGGTGTTCGCACGCTCATCGCGCGAGCCAAATCCTTCGGTTCGCTTGCCTCGGCAGCCGCTGTGCTCGTGGCGGGCGTCACCGCCTTCCGCCGCGGCAAGTCCAGGAACGCCGAAGCAAAGCCATCATGGTTGCCGAAAATTCTCAAAGGCACAGGGCTGGTCTCAACCCTCTGGCAAGCGTTCCGCCGGCAAGGTGGCAATCAACCAGAATGATAGAAACACACCGGAAAGGCAGAGGTATGCTACGAAGCTTGAAACAACTCTACGGAAACCAACTCGGCGCGTCCGATGGCGACATCGGCTTGGTGCAGGATTTTTATTTTGACGATCATAACTGGGCGATCCGTTATCTGGTCGTGGACACAGGTTCGTGGTTGCCGGGCCGACAGGTGTTGCTTGCGCCTCATGCCCTCGGCCGCCTTGATCAGTCGGAAAAAATCCTGCGCGTGAACCTGACCCGGAAACAGATTCAGGACTGCCCGGTGATTGAGTCCCGCCAGCCGGTGTCGCGCCAATACGAAGCGGAGTATTACCGATACTATGGCTGGCCCTACTACTGGCAGGGTGCCGGCTTGTGGGGCATGAGCGGCTTTCCCGTCTTGGAACTGCCTGTAAAGCCGCTCCCGAGCGAATCAGCCGCCGTATTTGGCCCGCAACTGGAAAGGCCCGAGTCGCATCTGCGGAGCACGCAGGCGATGAACGGTTACCACCTCCGGGCCGGCGAGGAAATCATCGGCCACGTGTGTGACTATATGATGGACGCGCAAAGCTGGGCCATTGGTCAACTCGTCATCCGGACCGGACATCGCCTGACCGGCAAGGAGGTGCTGGTTGAAGTGAAGAACATAAACCGCATCAGCTACGAAGAATCCACTGTTTTTGCCAGTCTGACCAAGGACGGCATTGAGCAAAGTCCTGCACGCTTGCTCACTCCAGTCGGCAATTGAGAATCGGTTGGCAAAGCTGGTGAAGTTGTGGAGACGTCTGCCAGCAATGGACGAGTTTTCAGCAGCCGTGCCTGGAAGACGTTCACATTATGTGGCCTCTATGATCTTACGGCGGGATTCAACTCATCAATAAGACTCCTATCGAATACATGCGGGGGCTTCTCTCCCGGTTCTAGCTGTCCAGGAAGCTGGCACAAGCCATGGATTCTCGGGGCTTCAAGGTGGGGTTTCACCCCATGGCACAAGACGCCGCGTCAAGGCACATTCGGGTGTTGGCCCCGCGCGAAACACGGCAATCGCTTTCTCAAACGCCTTGTCCATGCGGCGCCGGCAATGAACAAGAAAGGCGTAGAACGCGAAGGAATTATTATGTTAAGCAAAGCCAAAACACTGAGGGGTTATTCATTGCAAAATATCGACGGGGAAACCATCGGAAAGGTCAAGGAATTCCACTTCGACGACCGGTATTGGACCGTTCGCTATCTGGTCGCCAACACGGGCCCCCGGCTCACGGGCCGACAGGTGCTGATCTCCCCGCAAGCGCTGATCGCAGTGAATCATGATCATAAAAATATCGTCACCGATTTAACCAAAAAGCAGATCGAGAGCAGTCCTGTCGTGGCCACTGACAAGCCCGTCTCGCGACAGCGTGAGGAAGAGTTGCAATCTCACTATGGCTGGTGGCCCTACTGGAGTATGGGCCCATATGCCGGGCTCGGGCATCCCGTGCCTGACTCACTATCCGAGAGGGCCCAAGCAGGGACACGAGTGGAAGCGAAACCGACGGGCGATCCAACCCTGCGCAGCATGCAGCACGTTAGGGGGTATCGCATTCAGGTCGCGGACGGCGAGATTGGCCACGTCGAGGATTTTCTCATCGATGACGCGACGTGGGCGATTCGCTACCTGCTGGTTGCCACGCGGAACTGGTGGCCCGGAAAGAAGGTCCTGGTTTCACCGCTATGGATCGAGCGCGTGAGTTGGAGCGAGTCGAAAGTTTTCGTAAATCTCTCCCTCGACGCCATCAGGCAGTCGCCCGAATACACGGAGGCAGCTCTCCTGACTCGGGATTACGAGACCAGACTCCATCGCCATTACGACCGCCACGGTTACTGGGTTGCAGAAATGGTGGTTGCGGAGCACACCCTTTGGCAACTCAAGGACGGAACCATCCAGTCGCAGGCTAATCGCGGCCCAGCGAAAGCGACCTTGTTATGAACCATACCAAACTTGGATCAGGCTCTTGGCGGCGGAGCATGCGTTAGAGCTGGAATCTGTACGCGTCAAAGTCACTGCTTTCCGCCGGCACTTTCGGGAAACTTTTCAACCCGATGCGAACATTGTTACAGAAAGCGAAACAGTCAAACTGCTGGCGCGCCGTCAAGCAGGCCCGAACGCGTTGGGCGGAAGTGGATGGCGACCAACGTGCCGCCGCCTTTGCCTATTACCTGCTGTTGTCGCTCCTGCCTTTGACCATTCTGCTCGTGACCGTGGGGTCGCTGTTCGTCGACCGCGAAGTAACGACACAAGCGATCATTAAGTTGGTCAATTACTACATGCCGCTGACCAGCGAACAAGAGAGCGCTGCCGTGGCGGGTATCAGCGAATGGTTGCAAGCGCGCGGCAAGATCAGCCTCGCCGCACTGCCGCTGTTGGTCTGGGGCGCGCTGAAATTCCTGCGCACGCTGATTCGGACCACGAATCGCATCTGGCATTCGAAGACTTACAACTGGTGGCGCTTGCCGTTGCAAAGCGTCGGCTTGTTCGGCATCACAGCCAGCGCGGTGATGATCGGCGTCTTGCTGCCCGGGGTGGCGCAGCTGGTCCGGGACTGGTTCACGGCTCCTCTCCAATTTCCCGAGTGGACGTTTACCCTGATGTTCAAGTTCGTCCCGTGGCTCGTGCTGTTCTATGGCTTGATCATGATCTACCGGCTGGCGCCCAGCAGGGCCACCCGGTTTTCCGAAGTCTGGCTCGGTTCGCTGGGTGCGACCGGATTGATCTGGCTTGCCGAAGGGCTATTCCTGGTTTACGCGACACACTTTGCGCACCTAAACCTGCTCTACGGTGCACTCGGCGGCATCGTGGCATTCCTGCTCTGGCTGTATCTCTCAAGCTGCGTTGGCGTGTTCGGCATTTGCTTTCGTGCAGCGCGGGGGGAGGTTCGAGGGAGTTTACTGGCAGCGCCAGGACCAATGAGACCTTCTCAGGGCCGCCTTGAGGGACCGATCCATCTCCAAGTTGCCGCCGATTTTTCAATGGCTGTCGGGCAACAGGTTTCCCCACATTCATCACTTAACGCCGCGGATTCCCAATTACACCCTTGACGGCGCCACCAAGGCGGAGCCTTTGTTTCAAAAGGTGCCGGCGATCACGCAGTTCGCTAGCCTGAAATCCTTCACCTCCCGCCTCTGGGATGAGAAGCCGCATCATCTGGCTGGCCTCGGTCATCTTCGAAATCTTCAGCGGATGACACCCAATTGACCGGCCTCTTCCCTCACTAAATTGCGGGTGAAGCAGGGCCTCCAAAACACCACACCCGCCCTCCTCATTGCTTCACCAACCGGCGCACGACACCCTTGAGCGTCAGACCCTGGGCTAGAATGGAAAAGATGACCACGATGTAGGTCACGGCCAGCACGATTTCTCGTTCGTTCCCGGCAGGGAGTGACAACGCCAACGCAACGGAAATGCCGCCGCGTAGTCCGCCCCACGTCATGATGGTGACGGCGCCGGGTGTGAAATCACGACAGCGACGGATGACGGTCAAGGGCAGGACCACACTCACCCAACGCGCCAGCAGAATGGCCGGAACGGCGATCAGTCCCGCGAGAAGCAAATCACGCGTGAAGGCCAGCACCAGAATTTCCAGGCCGATCAGCACGAAGAGTAATGCATTCAGGATTTCATCAATCAATTCCCAGAAAGCATCGAGATTTTTGCGCGTGATGTCACTCATGGCAAACTGCCGCCCGTGATTGCCGATGAACAATCCCGCGACCACGACGGCGATGGGGCCGCTGACGTGAATCGCGGCGGCTAACGCATAACCACCCATCACCAAGGCCAGGGTCAGCATCACCTCCACCCGATAATTATCCACACTTTTCAACAGGCGATAGGCAATCCACCCGATGAGGAAGCCGAAGATTGCTCCACCCACAGCCTCTTCGAGAAACAGCAGTCCGATGTGTCCCGCCGAAGCGTGCTGGCCGCTTACGGCGATTTCCCGAAGGACAATGAATGCCACCACGCCAATGCCGTCGTTGAACAGAGATTCCCCGGCGATCTGAACTTCCAGACTGCGCGGCACTTTAGCCTCTTTCAAAATCCCGATCACCGCGACCGGATCGGTTGGCGATATCAACGCGCCGAAGAGCAGGCACCAGACGTAGCTCAGTTTGAACCCGAGCCACCCCAACGCAAACCAAACAAGCGTGCCGAACACGAACATCGAGATGAGCACGCCCACGATGGCAAGCGTGGCGATGACGCTTCGGTGTTCGGCCAGATCCGTTAGGTTAATATGCAGGGCACCCGCGAACAGGAGAAAACAAAGCATGCCCTGCATCAGCGTGTTGTCGAAATCAATTTGCCCGAGCAAATGCTCGGCTGCCTGATGGATTCGCGGCGCAAAATGTCCGGCACCAATCAATCCAAGCGAGACAAGGAGCGCAATCAGCATCACCCCAATCGTCGCCGGCAGCTTGAAGTAGCGGAAGTTCAGATAGCTGAAGATCGCCGTCAACGAGATGAGGATCGCGGTGATTTGAAACACGGTCACTGGCATAAGCCTAGAGCCGTCTCTGCGAAAAGGAAAGCAACGCAGACCCGGCTTTCGCCCCCGGAAGCTTAACTCCACGAACCTGAACCGCACGCGGGGTGAACGCCCCATGGCAAACGGTTATCATCGTGACAAGAACACGAAGACATGCCTGCGCATTGACCACGGGTTTGTCGTCCACCGTGTCATAGACCGTGGGCGTCTTGAGATGGGGCGCTCAATTGAGTGAGGCTGACCGGGAACTCTTGCGCGGGTTGAACAAACCCGTGACCGAAGAGGAGAGGCAGCGCGCTTGCATTTCGGCGGCAGAGGCGGTGCAGTGGGCGGAAGAGCATCTATTCGACCGCAACTCGGTCGTGCAGGAGTGCCAGGTGTGGCAGGAAGCGCTGGGCCGGGCGCGCGGAGAAGATTTCTCGCTGGCCGAACTCAAGCAGCTCACGGAGCGACGCGGTTACATCCGGGATGCGGATCGTCCCGGTGAATTGACCAAGCGCGACGTGCTATTGCGCGAGTGGGAGATTGTTCAGACCGCCAAGGAAGGTGTCGGCGACTGTTGGCCGCTCGTGCCGAGTCCGCAGCCTGCCAACCCAAAGCTCGATGATGAGCAGCGCAAGGGGCTTGATGGGTTGCTTGGCTCAACGAATCTGGTTTCTGTCTTTCGCGGTGGTGCGGGCACGGGAAAAAGCTTCGTGCTGCATGAGTTGGTCCGGCAAATCCAACAATCAGGACGGCCGGTGACCGTTCTAGCGCCGCAGCGTCAGCAAGTGGTGGATATGGAAAAGGCAGGGTTTCCGTCACCGGCGACGGTGGCGAGTTTTCTCACCAAGGCTGAATTGCCGGAACGAGCCGTGATCGTGGTCGATGAGGCTGGCCAGATTGGCGGTCGGCAAATGCTGGCGTTACTCCGACTCGCCAAGGAGCGAAATGCACGGGTCATTCTCTCCGGCGACACCCGGCAGCATGGTGCGGTGGAAGCATCGGATGCGTTGCTCGCCATCGAGCGTCATGCCGGGGTGAAGCCAGTGGAGTTGCACAAGATTCGTCGCCAAGACCCCGGCCTCGCTCGCGACAATAGCGAACGCGCCAGCATCAAGCGGTATCGGAGCGCCGTTGAAGCAGCGGCAGCCGGACGATTGGCGGAGTCCTTCAAACGCCTCGATCAAATGGGCGCGCTCGTCGGTTGCGGCCTGGGCGAACAGGCCGAAAAGCTCGCCGATGAATACGTTCGACTCGCAAAGCAAAGCGCTTCGGCGGTCGTGGTGTCACAGACCTGGGGCGAAGTGCATCGCGTCAACACGCGCGTGCGCGAGGCGCTCAAGGCGAAGGGATTACTCGGTGCAAGTGATACCACCATTCAAGCGCTCGAACGCGTGGACCTGACCAATGCACAGAAGCGCGACGAACGATTCTATCCGCAAGATGCGGTCATTGTGTTCAATCAGAAGGTGCGCGAAGCCGACGCTGGGGCGAAAGGAAAGCTGTCGGGAATCATCAAAACCGGTCTGCTCGTGGAAGTCGGCGGACGATTCGTCACCGTCTCGAACAAGATGCTCGACCGGATTTCGGTCTGTCAGGCGCGTGAGATTGCCGTTGCGTCTGGCGACCGCCTGCACCTGAAAGCCAACCGGAAGCTGGCATCCGGTGGACGCGTCACGAACGGAGAACTTGTCGCGGTTAAGTCAGTTCGTGGTGATGGCAGCATTGAACTCGCCGATGGCCGTGTGTTAGATGCGAGCTTCCGCGAATTCCTGCCGGGCTACGCCGTCACGTCCTACGGGTCGCAAGGCAAGACGGTGGATTACGTCCTGTTCTCCGATTCCACCATCAAGGCGGCAACGAGCGCGCAGCAATGGTATGTGACCATTTCGCGTGGACGGCGTGGCATCCGCATATTCACACCGGACAAGGAGCAGTTGCGCGAGAACGTGGCTCGCTCCGGCCACAGGCCATTGGCACTCGAACTCGCGGCTGGTCTAGTCCCTCGAAACGGTGTGCGCCTCTGGGATCGGCTGCATGGTTACATGCGGCGCTTTGGTCGTCGTGCCGCCGACAACTTCTGTCGCCTGAAACTTTCTCGTCATCGTCATCAACCCATTGAAACCCATGAGCACAAAAACACCCGAATGTTGGGCGAGCGATCCGAACGCTCGCGCGGTCAAAATCGAAGTATCCGCTGAACAAAGCCTCCTGCTGCCGTTCGATCAATTCGCCTTTGCTGACCTCAAGAACGAGGGTAAGGAGCAGCGCCTCCGTTTGGTTTTCGCCACCCATGAAATCACGCTTCGCGGCCACGCTCTGCGACGTATCGAGACAGCAATGCAGCGGATGGAACTATCCTTCCTAATGGCGCTGGTCGGCAATCAGCGAAATCTCCTCGCGGAAGGTCAGCCGGCAATCGCTGAAATCACCGTGAAAGAGGCCATCGTCGAACACAAGGAAGCGGAGTCCAGACAGTGAACATCAAGCGTCCGTCAAACACCAGGCGGAGACTGTCCCGTAGAGATAATCTGTAATTTCACGAGTTGCTGGTTGAGCACGACCACACCGCCGTCGCTTCTGCGACTCGGAAAAAGAATGCCGCTCGCGTTACCAGTGTGACCGAGTGTGTTGAGGCATTCGACGACGAATTGAGATTTCAAGTATTGCCCTGTGGCTAGTTCGCGGTCTGCGTAAATCGCTTCGCGATATTCCTCTGGAAGTTTGTTCATGTTCCAAACGGGCGTGTCCTGGCCCAAGCACGAATACTCGTATATGGTTGGGCCAGCAGGCGGCCTTTCGGCCAGAGCCACGCCAAAGGACGTTCCATACCAGCTCCCACTCTCACCCTGCGATTTGAAGCTGCCCCCAGCCGTGGAGACGTAGCCAGTCCAATAATTCGCTGGCTCGATTTGCACAACACGGCAAATGCCGCTGCCCGATGGGAGCGTGTCTAACAGACTGTTTCCGCTGGCCTTTAGCCAGCCTGATACGAGATTGAAATAGTTATCCATACTATTCTTTACACGGCCTTTGTCGTTGGGATTGGTCGAAGGAGCATTTTTTGTGAGATATATTTTTTCACAAGTCGCGAAAAAAAGTGTATGCGCTCACGCGCCGAGGAAATATCGGCTTTTTTGAGCATGGCCCGGCTGGGCCTAGCTGAAAAAATAGCCCAGACTGCGAAGACTCGTGTGGTTTGGGTTTCCAACAACGATGTGATCGAGAACTTCGATTTTAAGAAGTTGACCAGCTCGAATGAGGTCACGGGTGATTTTGATGTCGGCCTCGGAAGGAGTCGGCTCACCGCTCGGATGATTGTGCGCGATGATGATTGCAGCGGCGCTCGCCATGATTGCTAAACGAAATACCTCCCTGGGATGACAGAGAATGGTATCCATTGTCCCAATGGACACCAGATAGTGGCCTTTGATGCGCCGACGTGTGTTTAGGATGAACACCACCAGACATTCACATTCAGAATTGAAGTAGGGATGGGTCGCGATATGCGTTCTCCAATAGGCGGCTGCCTGATCCGGGGTCTCGCAAGGTTGCATGGTGTCGGGAGTGGGACATTCCCGAAGTGATACGATTTTCCATTCCTGTGGCCGGGGTGGAAATTTGATGGGTTTGACGATTTTGTTCTGCGGTTGCAGAGCGGTGGTGGGGCATCCGGTGGCGATGAGGTTTTCTGTTGTGTTCATGTTTTGCGTTTCGTTCTGAAGGAGCGGGACTGCTCTCTTCACCACCGGACCGGGAGAGCAGCCCCGCTCCGAACGAAACGCACCCGTGTCTGACTGCGCCGCCGGGCAGCGGAGCATCAGCAACGAAGTGACAGCGGGCGAAAGGATGTTTCGACCGCTGGCGCGAGGTTGCGCGGAGCAACCAGAGGCGCGGGCAGACGCGGGATGAACACGACGGAAAATTTCAGCGGCGGATGCCAGACGGTTGCCAGAGCATTAGTGCCTGAAGTTTGTTACTTGAATGGTGCAAGCCTGGCGATCGCTTGGTGTCACAAAAACAAGGCAGTTTTTGTGACAGGCATTTCCATTGCATCATCCTGGCCTTGCCTCGGTTTGGTGGACAGGTGGTGAATGCATGAGACATCGGTGTTTTGGTTTTAGTTGAGTTGGGTTTCAAAGTCCACAGGGGATTGGTAGCCGGCGGCGCCGCGGCGCAGTGCCGGGCTGACCTCGATTTGGGGACTGGGGCTGTTGCTGATATTCTACGCCCTGAGTCCCGGTCCGGTCCTGAAATACTTCGGGCCTAATCCGCCCAATGCCGTCGCCATGCTGTATGTGCCCCTGATCTACCTTTACGGCAGGGTTCCCGCCGTGCACAACTTCTACGAATGGTATCTCAAGCTTTGGGGCGTGTAGTGGCGCCCTCAACTTGCAACGCCCGGTCGTTAAACACGCAAGTGACGAGCGGTTGACGCCGGCTGCCCTTACTGGTGAGCCCGCAAGCGCGCCTCGGCCAGGTCGATGTCGCGCTGGATGCGGCGCAGGACCTCGTCGCTGATGACGTTCTCATCGCGGAGCTGGAGGATGGTGCGGCGTTCGACCTGAAGCGCCGCGTGGGAGAGCCGTTCAAATTCACTGGAGAACCGCCGCAGGCGGGCGCCGGAGGGCCGGGCCTCGTCGCCCTTCAACTGGAGGATGTGATCTTCGTATTCCACCCGCAGGCGCTGGCGGGCGTCGAGAAAGGCGGGCTCGCTGCCGGCGGTTTCAGTGAGCCGGGCCAGCGCCGCGTGGTTGGCCTTGAGGCGCGCCTCGTGCTCCTCGCGATCTGACGTGCCATCGTCCTCGACGCCAAGGGCACGGATGAGCAGCGGCAGCGTGAGCCCCTGCACCACCAGCGTGGCGATGATGACGATGAAGGTGAGAAACAGAATCAAGTTGCGCTCGATGACCATCAACGGCAGGGCCAGCGCCGCCGCCAGCGAAACCACGCCGCGCATGCCCGTCCAGGCCACGATGGCCACGTTGCGCCAGCTCGGCGCGGGGTCGCGTTCGCGGAGGCGCCGGGACAGAAGCCGTGGGATGTAGGTGGCGGGAAACACCCAGAGCACCCGGATGAGAATAACCGCCACACTGATGATGACGGCGTAACCAACGCGATGCCGCAACGGAATGGCGTCGTGCGACAACGCCGCCATGACCTCGGGCAGTTGCAGGCCGATGAGGATGAAAACGCAGCCGTTCAGGAGGAATTCCACCATTTCCCACACCGGGCCGCCCTGTAATCGCGTTTCGAAGGTGAACAGCTCGGGCACGCGCCGGCCGAGATACAGTCCGGCCGCAACGACGGCGAGCACGCCGGAGACGTGCAGGCGTTCGGCGGCGAGATACGCCACAAACGGCGTCAGCAAGGACACGGTAATCTCGATGGGCGCATCCTCGACGCGTTTGTGAAATTGCGCGCCCAGCCAGCCGATGAGCAGACCCAGCGCGATGCCGCCCAAGCCGACGATGAGAAACTGGCCCCCGGCCTTGGCGAAGGAAAACGAACCCGTCACGATGGCCGCCACGGCAAAGCGATAAGCAACCAGCGCGGTCGCGTCGTTCACGAGGCTTTCGCCTTCCAAAATGGTGACGATGCGCCGGGGAATTTTCAGGCGTTGCGCAATGGCCGTGGCCGCGATGGCGTCCGGCGGGGAAACGATGGCCCCGAGCACAAAGCCGGACGCGAGCCCCAGGTGCATGAATGTGTGGCCGAGCCACGCGACGATGACGGTGGTGAACAGCACCAGCCCGACCGCCAGCAGCGTGATGGGCCGGAGGTTCGCACGGAAGTCCCGCCACGAGGTGAACAGGGCCGCCGGAAACAGCAGCGGCGGCAGGAAGAAGAGAAAGACCAGTTCCGGATCGAGGCGGACCTTCGGCAGGCCGGGAATGAGACCGATGCCCAGCCCGCCAATGACGAACAGGATGGGATAAGGGATGTGGAGTTTGCGCGCCAGCAGCGCCATCACCGCCACGGCGATCAACAAACCCACGAAAATTTCCACGACGCCCGTCATGCGCGCGGGACAATACGGGCGAACGATGAATTTGAAAAGAGACGGAGTGAGACCGGCAAACGACGGGCCGCTATAGCAGTTTCATAAATACTGTAGCCGTCCTGACGGCAGCAGCCCCTCACCCCGTCCCTCTTCCCCATCCGATGGGGAGAGGGTGGCCGAAGGCCGGGTGAGGGGCCGGCGAATAACCCGACGGCTACGACATTATTTAAACCGCTCTAGTCGATGGACGGCCAGCGGGCAGCGGTCACGCGCCGGCGCAGGCCCGCGTAGAGCCCAACCATCAGGACCGTTTCTCCCGCCACGAGCCACCAGAACCACCCGCCGTGCCACGCCCATGCCGTCACGCCCGCCAGCGCCAGCGCCACGAGCATGACGCCGATCATGGCCAGGCCGCGTCCGGCGGATTTGGCCTCCTCGGTGGGCAGGGAGAGCGGCACGGCGCGGCCGCCGAGGCACGGCAGGAGCGCGTAAACCGGCAGGGCAATGATGCCGGGCAGCATGAGTTCGAGCTGGCCCAAATCCCGTTTCACGAGCCACGCCAGCAGGCCGAGCCCGACGAGCACGGGAAACGCCAGCAGGCACAGCACGGCGCGCCGTGCGCCATGACACAACGGCGCCGGGCCCGGCATCGGCGCCACGCGGAACAAATCCGCCGCCTGCCATTGCTGCGAGTATTGCAGCAGGTTCAGCCCGAGCAATGGGACGAGCCCGAGATACGAGCCGGCAAAGGCCGTGGTGAAGCCGCCGCCGCTGCCGCCGCGCCGCGCGAAATCCTGAAAGAGAAACAGCAGCGGCATCACCATGATGGGCGCAATGCCCGGATACACGCGCAGCTTCACGTCGCGGTCGCGGAAGAGATAGGCCGCCGTCAGCCGGAACGCCGCGCGGGACACGGAATCGCGCAGCCACCAGCACAGCGGCGGCCGGTGCAGGAGCACGTCCAGGCCGCGCCGCCGGCCGCGGGAGCGCGGCGCCGCCACGGATTCGTTGAGCGTTTGCAGGCCGGCCCCGTAATCCCGGGCCAGTTGCCCAAACGCCAGCCACAGCGACAGGAGCGTCACCGCCACCGCCAGCGCGGCAAGCAGCCACGAACCCTGATGGCGTCCGCCCGCCAGCGCATCGTCCAGCCCGGCGAACCACGTGGGCGGCAGCAGCGCGAGCCACCAGGATTCGGCATTCAGGGACAGCTTCGGCCCGAACCGCCCGATCAACTGCGGCAGCAACTGGCCGCCGAGGACGGCGAAGAGCGCCAGCAGCACCTGCGCCGTGGTCATCAACCCTTCGAGCCGCTCGCGGCCGAACCAGCGCAGGCACAGTTGATAGACCACCACCACGGCGCTCACGCAGAACAGCGCCTGCAAGACCGTCGAAAACGCGTGCACCAGCGGGAAGCTCCAGCCGCCGTCCGCAGCAAAGGCGCCGGCGACAAGCCCGGCCAGATTGAAGGCGCCGGCCAGCCACAGCGAGACCTGCACGAGCACGGCGATTTTGGCCCACAACAACGCCCGCGGCGTCACCGGCCGGTGCAGGAGAATGTCCGCCTCCTCCTTGTTGAACAGCACCTCGCCCGACGAGGCGGCGATGAACATGCCGAGGAACACGAAGGTCATGCCGTGCAGATAAACGGACAGCAGAAAGACGTTCTGGCGGACGAAGGCGAGCGCGGCAAGGCCGACCACCGCATAGATGAACAGCGCCCAACCCAGCTTGGAGGCGACGGATTTGGGCACGCCGGATTTCTGAAGCCCGCGCGCGCCGCGCCCGCGCAGGAAGAGCGTCAGGAACAGGCGGCGCAGCGTGCGTTCCGGCGCGGCCGCGGGACGCAGGACCGGCGGGCGCGGTTCCGGGGCGGGGTTCATGAGCGAAAGGTCCGGGCAAAATCGGCGGCGCGCTGTTCCAGTTCGGTGCCGCCCGTCAATTGCGTGAAGAGCCGCTCCAAGGTGCCGCTGCCGTGCGCGGCGACGAGTTCGTCCGGTTTGCCGTCGAGCAGCAGCCGGCCCTTGTCGATGATGATCACGCGGTCGCACACGCGTTCCACCACGTCCAGAATGTGCGAGCTGTAAACGATGGTCTTGCCCTCGCGCGCCAGGGTTTGGATGAGCGCCTTGAACCCCACCGCCGCGTTGGCGTCGAGGCCGTCGAGCGGTTCGTCGAAGAAGACGACCGGCGGATTGTGCAGCAGCGCCGCGGTGATGACGACCTTGCGGCGCATGCCTTTCGAGTAGGCGCCGAGCAGCTTGTCGGTCAACGTCTCAAAGCTGAGGTCGAAGAAGGCGATGAACTGCCGGATGCGCACGCGCGCGGCGTCCTCAGGAATGCCGTAAAGCGCCGCCACCATCTCGAGGTATTCGAGGCCGGTGAGGGATTCGAAGACCGCGCCGGATTCCGGGACGAAGCCCACGCGGCGTTTGACCTCGAGCAGGTCATCGCGCAGGTCGAATCCGCAGAGGCGGGCGGTGCCGCGGGTGGGCTCGATCATGCCGGTCAGCATCTTCAAGGTGGTGGACTTGCCGGCGCCGTTGGGACCGAGAAAACCGACGATCTGGCCGGCGGGGATTTCACAGCTCAACGCATCGACGGCCGTCTGGGAGCCGAACACCTTGGTCAGTTGCTGCACGGAAATCATGGGCGCGCGGCCATTCCTGCCCCAAGGCCCGCCGCTTGGCGATAAAAATCCGCACCCCGCCCGGCCCGCGCGGATTGACGACAGCGACCTTGCCCCGGACTGCTTCCAGCAACGCAGCGGCAGCTACACTCAAGCCCTCGAAAACGGAGGCGCGTCGCCGCGCAGGGCGACTGCACGGGAGGCGTTTGCAAACGTTTCGGACCGGCCGTCCTCCCGTCGGACTTGTGATTCCGGCCGGCGCGCGTAAGCTCCCCGGCGTGAAAGGAAAACTCGCATTGCCCATCGCCTTGATGGTGGTGTTCGCGCTGACGCGCGTGCCGGGCATGTTGCCGCAGAATTTCAGCGCTGCCTACGCGCTGGTGTTCTGCGCAGGCGTGTATTTTTCCGGCCGCATGGCGTGGTGGCTGCCGCTGGGAACCATGCTGGTCACGGACATCGGATTGAATCTGTATTACTGGCTGGCGCTGGGATGGAACGTGTGGACGCCGACCAACATTGCCTATCAAAGCTTCAACTACGTGGCCTATCTCGCGTTGATCTGGCTGGGGCGGCGGTTCAAGCCAACAGCGTCCTTCGTGTCACTTCTCGGCGGTGGGATTCTCGGGGCCATTCTGTTCTATTTTATCACGAACACGGCATCGTGGCTGTTCAACCCTTTCCACAACCCCGAATATACCAAGACGTTCGCAAGCTGGCTGCTTGCATTGACCAAAGGCATCGGCGGCTGGCCTTCTACTTGGGAATTTTTCCGCAATACGCTCCTGAGCGGCGGGCTGTTCACCGGCCTGTTTGTCGGCGCCATGAAGCTCAGCGAGGCCGCCGAGGAACGGGAGGAGGAAGCCGAGGAACCCGACGCCACGCCCGAGGCCGAACCGGAAGAATCACAAGCATAGGATGGCCTTGAATAGACCTCCGGTGCTGCACGTCAGCCTCCACCCATGAGTGCCAGAACCAAAATTGGAGTGATTTCCGACACCCACGATTTTCTTGATCCGCGGGTGAAGGAGCTGTTCGCCGATGTGCAGCACATTTTGCACGCGGGCGACATCGGCACGGTGTGGATCACGTTCCAGCTCGAACAAATCGCCCCGGTCACGGCCGTGGTCGGCAACACGGACAGCGGCCTGGATTTCAAGGAAGTGGCCGTGGTGACGGTCGCGCAGCGGAAGTTTCTGCTCCAGCACATCGTGAACCCGGCAGCGCCGGACGACCAGTTGCGGCGGCAGCTCGCGAAGCACCGGCCCGACGCCGTCATCTTTGGCCACACGCACAAGACCTACAATGACGCGCAGTCCGGCACGCTGTTCTTCAATCCCGGCTACGCGGGCCGGCCCCGGCTCAACCAGCCGCGCAGCGTGGCCATCTTTCACTGCGATGCCGCGGGCATCACGCCGGAATTCGTCCCCCTGCCCGACTGAGCCGGCGCGCCGGCCTTCAGCTTCAACGCCAGCCAAAGCCAGAGCAGCGCCCCGACGCCCAACGCCACGGGCAGCACCAGCACGGCCTTTTGCAGGCTTTGCCATTGGTCGGACAACCAGCCCACCATGAGCGGGGACGGCACGTCGCCAAACAGATGGATGAGGAAGATGGACAACGCCATGGCGCTGGCGCGGAGATTCACCGGCACGGTTTCCAGAATCAACGTGTTCACCGGCCCGGTGCCGAGGAACAGCAGGAACATGGCCGCGGCCAGACAGGCCATGGACACCGTCTGGGACTGCGCGAGAAAGGCGCCGGCTGACACCGGCACGGCCACCAGCACGGACAAGCCCAGCACCCACGCGTAGGCGGCGCGATTGCGCTTGTGCCACGCCGTCGCGGCAAACCCGCCCACGAAGGTTCCCAGCAGGCCCGCCACCACCAGCACGAGACCGAAAAATTCCGCGGCCCGGGCTTCGGCCATCCCGTGGACGCGATTCAGAAAGGTCGGCCCCCACAGGGCAAACGCGCCCAGGGCAAACGTGTAGGCCACGTAGCCGCCGACCACGAGCAGGTAATCCGGCAGGCAGAAAAGCCGCAGCACATCGGCCACGCGCGGTTTGCTGACGTGATCCACGCCATCGGCCGCGCCGCGGCCGGGTTCGGCAAAGGGCAGCAGGAGCAGCGCGAGCAGCAACCCGGGCGCGCCGGCCCAGATGAACGCGTGCCGCCAGCCCCAATGTTCGGAAATGAGCCCGCCGATGATGGTGCCCAGCGCCGCACCGACGGGAATCGCCACGTAGAAAATCGTCAACGCGTTGTTCCGCCGGGCGGACCCAAACGTGTCGGAAATGTAGCTGGGGCTGATCGTCGCGTAGCTGGCTTCGCCCACGCCAACGAGCACGCGAAAGCCGATCATCATCGCAAACGTCGCCGCGAAGCCGGTGAGCAGCGTGCCCACGCTCCAGACGAAAATGCCCACCGCGATCAGCCATTTGCGCGAGGTCCGGTCGCCCAGGTAGCCGAACACGGGCGACGTGACGAAGTAGCCCAGCATGAACGCCGTGCCGAGCCAGCCGTTCTGGCTGTCCGTCAGGACCAGATCGCGCTGCACGGACGGCAGCACGGCGGACAGGACGTAGCGGTCGAAATAGTTGAAGAGGTTCAGCCCGGTGAGGATGAACAACGTCCAGAACGGCGACAGTTTGCGGCTCATGTGAATCCGGCCCCGGCCGGCGATGGGCGGAGCTTAACCCAGCCCCCGCCGCCGGCCCGCATCGAAAAAACTTCCCGCCCGCGCCGGATTCTCAATCCGGCCGGGATTCGTCCCGCCCGCACTTTTGCTCGAAGCGGTCGATGTGCGTGCGCCTGCCCGTCACGGCGAGCAGGTCATTGAACTGGAGCACGAAATCCGGTTCGGGCTCGAAATTCTCCATCGCGTCGTCCTCCGCCGCGGCCTCCCCCGCGGGCCGGTCGCGGCTGATGAGCACGACGGTGACGCGATACTTCCCCGGCAACTGGGCATCGCTCAATTTCACGCGGTCCAGGACGCGGCCGGCGCGGATGTAGGCGAGCTGATATTCGCCGCTGATGGGCCGGCGCTCGGACACCGAACCGGCCCGCAGGGTTTCGGCCAGTTGATAAGCCATGTCGCGGCTGGGCAGCACCACCAGGTCGGCGCCCACCTTCTCGAGCACCTGCGCGTGTTTGATGTCCACCGCGCGGGCCACGACCTTTTTCGCCTTCAGCTCCTTCAACGTCAGGGTGGCCAGAATGCTCGCCTGCATGTTTTCGCCAATCGAAACCACGACCGCGTCAGCCTCCGGCGCACCGGCGGCCCGGAGCGCCTCCTCGTCATCGGCGTCCAGTTCCACGGCGTGAAAGCCGTCCTCGGACAGGTCCTCCACGCGTTTCGGACTGGAGTCGGCGATGACCACTTCGCAGCCGAATTCGCACAGGCGGGAGGCGAGGTGGGTGCCAAAGCGGCCGCCGCCCAGAATGAAAATGCGCAAGCTCATGATTCAACCCAGTGAAATGCTTTCCTCGGGATACCGGACATGCCACGGCACCAGCGGCCGGCACAGGTGCATGGCCAGCATCAGCGGCCCAACGCGCCCGAGGAACATGAGCGCGATGATAATCGCCTTGCCCGGACTGGTCAAAAGCGGCGTCACATCCGCGCTCAACCCCACGGTGCCGAAGGCGGACACCGCTTCGAACACCACCCCCAGCCAGCCGTGCCGCGCGTGCACCGCAAGACTGCCGCCTTCGGTGATCATCAACAGGATCACCGCCAGCAACAGGCTCGCCGTGGCCAGCAGCAGAATCATCACGGCTGCGCTGGTCTGGCTGCCCGGCACACGGCGGCCAAACAGATTCACCTCGCTGCGGCGGCGCAGGGCCGCCCAGGCCGCCAGCACCAGCACCGCCGTGGTGCTGGTCTTGATGCCGCCCGCCATCGAACCGGGCGCCCCGCCGATGAACATGAGCACAATGCTGATTTGCAGCGTCGCCGGATGCATCTGCGCCAGATCCACGACGCTGAAGCCCGCCGTGCGGGTCATGGTCGAATGAAAAAACGCCCACGACAGGCGTTCACCGAACGAATGCGCCGCCGCCAGGGTGCGGTTCCATTCCAGCGCCAGCGTCAGCAACGTCCCGCCCGCGAGCAGCAGGACCGTGAGCACCACGGATAGCCGGGTCTGCACGCTCAGGCTGCCGCGTTTGCGCGAATCGCGCCGCCACCAGCGGTAGTAACGGAGATTGACCAAGGTCAGCAGCCCGATGCCGCCCGTGATAACCAGCGCGTCCACGACGCCGAGCAGGGCCGGCACATTTTTCCAGCGCGCCAGCCCTTCGGGAAAAATCGAAATCCCCGCGTTGCAAAAGGCGCTGACCGAATGGAACACCGCCTGCCAGAGCGCGATGCCCACCGGCTGCTCCGGCCATTGCTGGGAAATCAAGCTGAACAACGCCACCGCACCGGCCAGTTCCGTGACCAGCACGACGACGCAAGCGTAGGCAAAAATGTCGCCGGGCCGGACCGAACGCAATTGTCCGAACGCACCGGCAATGGATTGCTCGTGCGCGAGCGACAGCCGGTTCCCGGTCAGCACCAGAAAAAACGTGCCCGCCGTCATGATGCCGATGCCGCCGGCCTGGATCAGCACCAGCAGCACCGCCTGGCCGAAGCCGTTGAAAACCTCCGCCACGTTCACCGGACTCAAGCCGGTGACGCAGGTGGCGGACGTGGACAGGAACAGCGCATCGAGCGAGGAAATGCTCCGCCCCGGGTTGTGCGCCAGGGGCAGCCGCAGGAACAGCGCGCCAACCAGAATCAGGGCCCCAAACGCATACGGAATCGGGCGGAGCGGCGCCTCGTGGCCGCGCAGGGTTGACTTGTAGCCGGTGCGGCCCCCGAACCGCGCCATGAAGCGCTGCCAGACCCGGGGCGTGGCCCCGCCACGCCGGCCCGGCACGCCGCGGGATTCATCTGACTTCTCTCGGCCCCACCAATGCATGTTCGGCCGCCAAGCTGCCGGGCCGGTTTCCCGTTGGCGAGCGTATTTGCCGCCGCCCGCGGCGGGCGCTCATTGCCGCACCAGCTTGAGGGTTTCCGCAAACGCGTTGGTGTCATCGCGATATTGGAGAATGAAGCGTTGCAGTTCGGCCGTGTCCGCCGTGAGCACGAGCTTGCCGCTGTCCGGCTGCTGCGCATCGCGATCCACCCACACGTGGCGGATGGCAGCGGGATTCGTTTTCACCAGTTCCTGCAACCAGCCGTAGCTCAGGAGCGACAATTCCAACGCCGTGCCATCGAGCCGCGAGACCGCCAGCAAATAATGCGGCGGAATGAAATCATCCTCGCGCTTCGTGGGCAGCGCATCGAGATAACGGCGCCCGGGCAACGCAAACAGGTGGGCGGTGAACCCGGTCTTTTCGGCCGTATCACGCACCGTGAGCAGGTAGGACTGGTCCGGGCCCGCGGCGAACTGCCAGTTCTTCTCCGCCGCATTCGTTTCGCCGGCTTCGGCCCACGTGCCGATCAACGCCGGATCGGAAACCACGTCCTTGGCAGTGTAATAGGGATAAACGGAAGTGACCACGCAGCCAACCAGCGCTACGAGGCTGGTCGCGAGCAGGCCGTAAGCGATTGTTTTAAGGTTTGGTTTCATGGGAATCGGATGGGTTGATGATTCAATGTGCGCCCTTTCGGCTCGGTGGCAACCGGCCGCATCCGCGGCGAAGGGGTTTGACCGATGGACGTTAGCGGCCGGCCAGCGTGGCGCGAAATCGATAAAATGAAGGCCGCTTCGAGAAAAGCGATGGCGTGCCCGCGTGATTGACTTCCCGGCGCTGCGGCATAGGATGAACGCCGCTGGAATTCGGGCTGGCGCGCTCGTCTATCGGCTAGGACACGGCCCTCTCAAGGCTGAAAGACGGGTTCGATTCCCGTGCGCGCTACCAATCCGGCTCAATCCCCGACATGACCGCGTTTCAAATCATTTTCACTCCGACGGCGGCGGCGGAACTCGCGCGGATGCCCAAGGATCTGCAACTGCAAATCCTCGGCGAATTCCGCGGCGTGCCGCATCAGGTCATGGCCACCGACCTGGAGGATTTCGGCAAGCTGGAACGGGACGGCCGCGTGTTGCACCGTCTGCGCATCGGCGACTACCGGATTTACTTCGAGAAACACGACCTCGGCGTGCTCGTGCACCGCATCCTGAGCCGGCACACGCTGAAGGATTTTTACTTCCGCCACGGCTTGAAGGTGCCGGAAGACGAAGCCCTGCAAAGCAACCCCCGCTTCTGGGAGCTCATCGAAAGCGCCCGCACGGCCAGCAAGGGGTGAGGGCCCGATTGAGTGGGGCTATTTCGGCCCGCTTTGGCAAAACAAGTCAGTTCCCTACCCCGCCTCTTCGCCGAGTTCCACGTTCCAGTAGGCGAGATCCACGAAGTGCTTCCAGCTTTCGTGCTGTTGGAAGTGCAGATTGATCTGCACGAACGGACGCCACTTGGGCTTCTTCGGCTTGCGGACGAGGTGCATGCCGGCCTCAATCGGCGTCCGGTTGCTCTTGCGCGTGTTGCAGCGGATGCACGAGCAGACGATGTTTTCCCACGTCGTCGGCCCGCCGCGGTCGCGCGGGATGACATGGTCGAGATTCAAATCCTTCCGGTCGAACACATGGCCGCAATACTGGCAGGTGTTCTTGTCGCGCTCGAAGATGTTGTGCCGGGTGAATTTCACCTCCTTCTTCGGCATGTGGTCGAACATGGCGAGCAGGATCACCCGCGGCACGCGGATGCGGAACGAAATGGTGTGGATGCTTTCCGGATGCGGTTCGGCCTGCGACAGGCTGTGCCATTCGCGGAAATCGAACGTCTGGAAGCTGCCGTCCGGCCGGCTGAGCACGACCTCGGCGTGCCCTTGAAACAACAGCGTGAGCGCGCGGCGGACAGAGCAGACGTTGACCGCCTGCCACAGCCGGTTGAGAACCAGCACCTGCGAATTGAGGAACGAAGTGCTCATGGCCTTCGATGGGCGGACGCTAGCATGGCGACGCCGGGAGTGTCAACGGGCGCGGGGCGTGGTTGCGCAGGCGGCAACCGCGCTTGACGCCACGGGCGGAACGACTTGGCCGGGCACGCCGCCGAATGGCCGGCCCGTCCGCTTGTGTCCCCTCGCCGCTCCACGTATCTTCGCGCCCATGACCAATGGCAATGGCGACAACCACTTCATCAAGGAGGATCCGTGGCGCATCTTCCGCATCATGGCGGAGTTTGTGGAATCCTTTGAAACCATGTCGCGGGTGGGCCCGGCCGTGACGGTGTTCGGCTCGGCGCGGATGAAGCCGGCCGACCCGTGCTACCAGTTGACGGTCGAACTCGGCAAGCAGCTCGCCAAACACAAGATCGCGGTCATCACGGGCGGCGGACCGGGGCTGATGGAGGCGGCCAACAAGGGCGCGGCCCAGGCAAAGGGAAAATCGGTCGGCCTGAACATCGAACTGCCGCACGAACAAAAGGGTAATCGCTACGCAAACCTCCCGCTGCACTTCCACTACTTTTTCGCCCGCAAGGTCTGCTTCGCCAAATACAGCATGGGATTCATCTTCATGCCGGGCGGCTTTGGCACCCTGGATGAATTCGCCGAAATCCTGACGCTGGTGCAGACGGGACGCATCCCCCGCTTTCCGCTGATTCTCTTCGGCAAACAATTCTGGTCCGGCCTCATCGCGTGGATGCAGGCGCAGATGCAGCAGCGCCGCAAACTCATCGGGCCGCGCGACCTCGAACTCTTCAACGTGGTGGACCGGCCGGAGGAGGCCGTCGAGCTCATCCTCGACTATGAACGCCGCGTCGGTCCGCCCGAGACCGTGCCCACGGCATTCCAGTGACGGCCGGCGCCAGTTCAATCCAAACAAAGGCGCCAAGGGCGGAACCGCGTCCGCCAGAAAACCGATGTATTCACTGACCACTCTCCCGAACGGCCTGCGCGTTGCGACCGCCGAAATGCCCCACATGGCCAGCGTCAGTGTGGGCCTCTGGGTCGGCGTGGGTTCGCGTTACGAGCCGGCGCCGCTCAACGGCGTCAGCCATTTCATCGAACACATGCTGTTCAAGGGAACGCACCGCCGGTCCGCCCGCGAGATTTCCGAGGAGGTTGAAGGCATCGGCGGTTATTTGAACGCCTTCACCAGCGAGGAAATCACCTGCTTCCACGCCCGCGTGCATCACCACCACTTTGCGGACGTGCTGGACGTCCTGATGGACATGCTGCACCACTCGTGCTTCGCGCCCGCGGACATCGTCAAGGAGCGCGACGTCATCAAGGAGGAGATCGCCATGTATCGCGACCAGCCGGCGCAGCAGGTGCAGGAACTCCTCAACGCCATCGTCTGGCCCAACCATCCGCTGGGCCGCTCCATCACGGGCACCAACCGCTCGCTCGACCGCCTGCGCCGGCTGCAATTGACCGGCTTCCTGGGACGGAATTACGTCGCCGGCAACACGGTGGTGGTGGCCGCCGGCAACATCCGGCATGCCGCCGTGGTGCGGGCCGCAAGCCGTTATGCCCGGCATTTTCGCACCGGCGCCCCGCCCGTTTGTCCGCCCGCTGAGGCGCGCCAGCGCGGACCGCGCCTCAAATTGTTCGCCAAACCCATCGAACAGGCGCAGCTCGCCCTCGGCCTGCGCACGTGCTCGCGTCATGATGATCGGCGTTTTGCCCTGCGCGTCTTCAACGCCATCCTTGGCGAGAACATGAGTTCACGGCTGTTCCAGCGCATTCGTGAAGACCTGGGACTGGCCTACACCATTTACAGCACGCCGAGCTTCTATGCGGACACGGGCGACCTCGTCATCTCGGCCGGGCTGGACACGGACAACCTGCCCCGCACCCTGCGGCTGATCCGGCAGGAGCTGGAGCGTTGCGCCGCCGCCGCGCCCGGCCGCGCCGAATTGCAGCGTGCCCGCGACTTTGTCATCGGCCAGTTCGACCTGACCCTGGAAAGCACGGAAAACCAGATGAACTTCGTCGGCGAACAAGTCCTCGGTTACGGCCGTCTCACCGCACCGGAACTGACCAAACGCCGGCTCGCGGCGGTGACCGCCACGCAAATCCGGCTGGTGGCGCAGACGTATTTTCAGCCGGACGGGCTCAGCCTCGCCGTCGTCAGCCCGCTGCGGGACGACGCGCAGCTGCGCGCTGAACTGCGGTGGTCGTGAAGCGGGTGTTTGCCGTGGGCGGTGAACTGGGCTATCACTTGCCGGCGTGCAGGCCGAACACCTCAACGAACCCATCACCCGCCTCGCAAGCAAGGACTTCACGGCCCTCGCCGTGGACCTGACCGTGGCGGGCGCGCTGGCCCAAATTCGCGAACGGGGGGTCGCCGAGAAAATCATTTATTTCTACGTGGTGGACCACGACGGCAAGCTCATGGGCGTGGTGCCGACGCGGCGCCTGTTGACCGCCGCCCTCGACACGCCGCTGGCGCAAATCATGATTGCCCGCGTGGTCGTGGTGCCGGACACGGCCACCATCATGGAGGCCTGCGAGATGTTCCTGCTCCACAAGTTCCTCGCCTTTCCCGTGGTGGACTTGCGCCACCGGCTCGTCGGCGTCATGAACGTGAGCCTGTTCACCGACGAGGTGTTTGACCTGTCCGAGAAATCGCACATGGACGACGTGTTTCAGACAATCGGTTTTCGCGTGGCCGAGGTGCAGAACGCCTCGCCGACCCGGGCGTTTCGGCTGCGTTTTCCGTGGCTGCTCGCCACCATCGGCGGCGGCATTTGCTGCGCCCTGCTGGCGGCGCGCTACGAAGCGACGCTCGCCACCAGCCTCGTGCTGGCGTTTTTTTTGACGCTGGTGCTCGGCCTCGCCGAAAGCGTCAGCGCGCAATCGCTGACGGTCGCGATTCAATCATTGCACGGACGCGAGCCCGATCGCGCCTGGTTTTTGCGCGCCATGGGCAAGGAGTTCCTCACCGCGGTGCTGCTCGGCGGAGCGTGCGGCCTGATCGTCGGACTCGTGGCGTGGCTTTGGCGCGGCAGCCCGAGTGCCGCCGCGGTCATCGGCGGCAGCATCACCCTCGCGATGGTCACCGCGTGTTTGCTGGGGCTGGCGGTGCCCACGATCCTGCACCGCTTGAAACTGGATCCCCGCATCGCCGCCGGACCGATGACGCTGGCGCTGGCGGACATCGGCACGTTGCTGTTCTACTTCAATCTGGCGAAGTTTGTCCTCTCACGCGAATGACGCCGGCCATCCAGTCCGTGGTCACCACCCACACCCCGGAGTCGCTCGTCGAGCTGCTTCACGGCGAGCCCGGGATTGTGCTGCTGCGCAGCGGGCTGTTCGACTCACCACAGGCGCGTTACTCCTTCGTTGCCGCCCGGCCGTTTCTCACCTTTCGTGCCTGCGGATCGCGCTGCGAGGTGACGCCGCACGATGCCGTCGGCCGGCCGCACGTTCAATTCGGCAACCCGTGGCGCGGTCTGGAGGCGCTGCTGGCCCGCTATGAATTGCCGGATGAAGTGGACCTCCCCTTCCCGCTCGGCGGCTGTTTCGGTTTTTGGGGTTATGACCTGAAGGAATTCGTCGAACCCAAGTTGCGGGTTCACACCGCGGCCGACCTTGACCTGCCCGACTGCCAGCTCGGCTTCTATGCCAGCCTCGTCGCGTTCGACCATCGGCTGGGCCAGGCATGGATCATTGCCACCGGGCTGGGCGCCGACGGAGCGCGCGACGAACACCGGCAAGCCGCGCAATTTAACTTCTGGCACGCCCGCCTCACCGCCCGCCCGCAGCCGGAGAGGGTAATTCCACGGCCCAACTGGCACGTGCGCGAGGTCACCTCGAGCTTCAGCCGCGCCGGCTTCATCGCCGCAGTGGAAGCGGCGCAACGCTACATTCACACGGGCGACATTTATCAGGTGAACCTCGCCCAACGGCTGTCGGCGCCGTGCGACGGGACCTCCGTTTCGCCCGCGGCCTTGGGCTGGAATTTGTTCCGCCGGTTGACCGAAGTTTCGCCCGCGCCGTTCGCGGCGTTTCTGGACGGGGGTGATTTTCAACTCGCTTCGTCCTCGCCCGAACAGTTCCTGCGGCTGAGCGGACCGCACATCCAGACCCGACCCATCAAGGGCACGCGCCCGCGTCACCTCGATCCGACGCGCGACGCCCAACTGGCTTACGAACTGCAAACCAGCGCCAAGGAGCAGGCCGAGCTCGTGATGATTACCGACCTGCTGCGCAACGATCTTGGCCGAGTCTGTGAATTCGGCTCCGTGCAGGTTCCGGATTTGCTGCGGCTCGAAAAATTCGCGCAGGTGCAGCACCTCGTTTCCACCATCGAAGGGCGGCTCCGGCCGGAGATCACGCATCTCGACGCTTTGGCCGCGTGCTTCCCTGGCGGCAGCATCACTGGCGCCCCCAAGTTTCGCGCCATGGAAATCATCGATGAACTCGAACCGGTCGCGCGCGGACCTTATTGCGGCGCACTCGGCTACCTCGGGTTCAATCGGGAAAGCCAGCTAAGCATCCTCATCCGCACCGCCATCTGCAAGGACGGCGTCGCCCATTTCCCGGTCGGCGCCGGCATCGTGGCCGATTCGGATCCCGCGGCCGAATACGAGGAGACGCTGGCCAAGGCGCAGGGCTTTTTCGCGGCATTGGAACGGCCTGACGCTCAGTCCGTCAGCCAAGGGACCGGAGCAAAGCCGGACCGGGTTCCGCACTCGCAGCCGGATGTCAAAACCCCATGATTGTTTTCCTCAACGGACAGTTCGTCTCGGAGGCGCAGGCAACCGTCTCGGTGTTCGACCGCTCGTTTCTTTACGGCGACGGCCTGTTTGAAACCCTGCGCGTGACGAACGGCAAACCGTTCCGCTGGGAACAACATCTGGACCGCCTTGTGCGCGGCGCAGAATTTTTAGGCCTCAAAATCCCGTTCGACCGTCCGGCGCTGGCGCGGTTTGCCGGCGAATTGATCGCACAAAATCGCCTGCCTGAAGCGTTGCTGCGGCTGACGTTGTCACGCGGCGTCGGTCCGCGCGGTTACTCGCCGCGCGGCGCGGACCAGCCGTTGCTGGTGATGGCGCTGCACCCATTCAAGATGCCGACGGCCGACCCTGAGTCTTCAATGGGTGGGGTCGTGGCAGCCGGCGGATTGGTTCGCTGGCGGGCGCACACGGCGGGTTGCCGCCTGCCAGCGGGCGAAGCGCTGGCGCAGTTCAAAACCTGCAACAAACTGGCGCAGGTGCTGGCGCGGGCGGAAGCCGAGGCCGCCGGTGCGGATGAAGCCCTGCTCCTCAACACCGCCGGATTTCTGGTGGAAGGCGCGGGCAGCAATCTTTTTTGGATCCGGGATGGCGTCGTCAGCACACCGCCCCTGGCCAGCGGCATTCTCGCCGGCGTGACGCGGGCCGTGGTGCGCGAACTGTGCGAGGCGCGCGGCGTGCCGTTCACGGAGGCGCAGTTGAAACCGGCCGAACTGCCGCAGATGGACGGCGCGTTTTTGTCGCTCAGCTCACTCGGCCTCGTGGAACTGGCGGAAGTGGACGGAACCCCGATCAATCGTGCGCCCATCCTGCCGCAACTGCACGCTGCCTACCAAACGCTGCTGGAAAGGGAGTGTGGCGCCCGTTAGAAAGTTTTTTCCAACTGGAGCACGCGCGGATAGACCGGTGAATTCGTCGGGGTCCGTTCCTTGACGGCCAGGAAAACCTTCTTGGCTTCGTTGGGATCCTCCCGCATCAACGCCAGCGCATAGTCCATTTCAATCCAAGCCTTGCGCGGATCCTGCACCTGCGCGCCATAGGCTTTGAGCCAGTTGCGCATGCCGGTGGCGCCGTTCTTTTGCGCTATCTCCAACGAGGAAGCCAGTTCCCACGGCAGACCGGGAAGCTGGTCAGGTCGCAGGTCCGCACCGGTTTCGACCGTCTGCTTGTGTTTGGCTTCCTCCGCGACCTGCTGGTAATAGGAAAAGAGCTTCCATCCCGCCACCAGAACCAACACGACGATGAATATGGAAATGATTTTGGTCATGAGTCGCTAATCCGCTCGATGCGCGCCCCGAGCCGGCGCAATTTGCCATCAATGTTTTCGTAACCGCGGTCCAAATGGTAAATGCGGCTCACGCTGGTGGTGCCCTTGGCCGCCAGCCCCGCAATGACCAAAGCCGCCGACGCCCGCAAATCGCTGGCCATCACGGGCGCGCCGCTCAACGGCCGGCCACCCTTCACAATCGCACTGGGCCCTTCGATTTCAATGTCCGCCCCCAGGCGCGACAGCTCGCTCACATGCATGAACCGCGATTCAAAGATGCGTTCCGTGATGATGCTGATGCCGGGGGCCAGTGTCAGCAACGCCATCATTTGCGCCTGCACGTCCGTGGGAAAACCGGAATACGGCAGCGTGGTGACATCGACGGCGCGCAACCGGCCGGCGCGCTTCACGATCATGTCATTGCCGCGGCGAGTGACGGCCACCCCGGCGGACCGCAACTTGTCGAGCACTGCATGAAGATGATCGGCCCGCGCGCCCTTGAGCGTCACCTCGCCATCAGTGGCCGCCGCAGCAATGGCAAAAGTGGCGGCCTCGATGCGGTCCGGAATCACCTCGTGTTCGGCGCCGTGCAGTTGTTTGACGCCCGTGATGATGAGAGTGGGACTCCCAGCCCCCGTGATCTTCGCGCCCATCGCAATGAGGAAGTTGGCCAGATCAACCACCTCGGGTTCGCACGCCGCGCTTTCAACTACCGTAACGCCCTCCGCCAGCACGGCGGCCATCATCACATTCGCCGTGCCCAACACCGTCGAACCGGCCCGGCCGCCCAGAAAGACCTCCGTGCCGAGCAAACGCCGCGCCGCGGCCTGCACGTAACCGGCTTCGATGGTGATTTTGGCGCCAAGCGATTCAAAGCCTTTCAGATGCAGATTGATGGGGCGTGCACCAATGACACAACCGCCGGGCAGCGACACCCGGGCGCGTTTCAATCGCCCCAGCAACGGTCCCATGATGCAAATTGAACCGCGCATCTTGCGGACCAGTTCGTAATCCGCCATGCCCTTGATCTTGCGCGCCTGCACGCGGACAGTGTCCCCCTCGATCTTCACATCGGCGCCCAGCCAGCGGAGGATTTCGCCCATGTATTTGACATCGCTCAGGCGGGGCACGCGCCGGATGACGCAGGGTTCTTCAGTGAGCAGAGTGGCGGCGAGAATGGGCAGCACGGCGTTTTTGGCACCGCTGATCTGGACCTCGCCGGCGAGCGGAACACCGCCCTTGATCATCAAACTATCCATGAAATGCGTTGTGGCTGCCGGTCATTGGTTGCGCTCATCAAAACGCCGTAAAACGTCACGGACGCCGCGCAAGAAGGAACCGGTCGCGCAGAGAGTAGTCCTGCCTTGTGCCTTCGACAATCCACTTCTGTGCGGCGAAAATTTCACTCACGGACGCGGCCTGATCATCGCCCAATTCGACCGCAATTCTCCCCGCCGGGTTCAACCAAGCACTCCCCTGCGCCGCGATCTGACGGTAAAAGCGGAGCCCATCCTCGCCGCCATCCAGCGCTTGATGAGGATCAAAATCGCGCACCTCGGGCTGCAATGTGGCGATCTCGGGCGTGGGAATGTAGGGCGGATTGCTGACGATGAGGTCAAAGCGTTGATCATGCGGCAGAGCGGCAAAGCCGTCGCCCGGCACGAACTGAATGCGTTCAGCAGCGCCGGTCCGGACCGCATTGGCCCGGGCGAGTTCCAACGCCGGCGCCGAAATGTCGCCCGCCCAAATCCGGGCGCGGGGCACCTTCAGCGCCAGCGCGATCGCCAGACAGCCCGTGCCGGTGCCGAAGTCGAAAACGCACGGTGCCGGCGCCGGATGTTGCGCGAGCAGTTCCCAGCCGATTTGCGCAAGGGTTTCGGTTTCCGGGCGCGGAATCAATGCAGCCCGGGTGGAGGCGAGTTCGATGCCACAAAAGGAAACCGTGCCGAGAATGTGCTGGAGCGGCTCGCGCTGTCCGCGGCGCCGGACCAGTTCACGGAACGCATCCGTTTCTACGGCCTGGAGCTGCCGCTCGAAATTAAGATACAATTTCAAGCGCGGCAGCTGGAGCACGTGCGCCAGCAGCAGTTCGGCCTGCAGGCGCGACGACTCCACGCCCTTTTGGTCGAAAAACGCGGCGGTTTTCTGAATGGCCTCGAGAACGGTCACGCGTCCGCTGCTAGCCGAGAATGCGCTTGCCCTCGGAGAGGAAGATGCCCTTGAAGTTCATCTCGAGCGCCTGCGGATTGGTGGCCTTGGCCAGGGCTTCCTCCTTGGAAACCTTGCCTTCCTGCACGAGTTTGAACAACGACTGGTTGAAGTTGATCATGCCATCGTCCGTGCCGGTTTCAATGGCGGCAGCCAGCTTGTCGAGGCGGTTTTCCTCGATCATCTTTTTGACGGTCGGCGTGTTGATCATGATTTCCACGGCCGGCGTCATGCGGCCGTTGATGGTCTGCGCCATGCGTTGACAGATGACCGCGCGAAGGCAGCCCGCCAGCTGCCGGCGAACCTGCTCACGTTCATCGGCCTTGAAGAAATCCATGATGCGCGTCACTGACTGCGACGCCGTCGTGGTGTGCAGCGTGGACAGCACGAGATGGCCGGTGTCCGCCGCGCTCATGGCCGCCATGAAGCTGACGGCATCGCGCATTTCGCCCAGCATGATGATGTCCGGATCCTGCCGCAGCACGTGTTTGAGCGCGTGGTGAAAGGAAAGCGTATCCAGCCCGACCTCCCGCTGCTCAATGACCGACTGGTTGTCCTCGAACACGAACTCGATGGGATCCTCCATCGTGACGATGTGTTTTTTGAAGTTGGCATTGATGTGCTCAAGCATGCACGCGAGCGTCGTGGATTTGCCGGACCCGGTGGCGCCGGCCACCAGAACGATGCCGCGCGGCGTTGAGGCCATATCCTTCAGCACTTCGGGCAGACCGAGTTCATGAAAGGCGGGCACGGTGGATTTGACGTGCCGCATGGCGAGACAGAACTGGCCCCGCTGCTGAAAAAGGTTCGTGCGGAAACGACCCACACCCGGCAGGAAGTAGGAGAAATCCACCTCCCGTTCCTCCTCGAGGCGATGCTTGAGATGCTGCGGGGTGATGTTCTCCACCACCTTGTTCATCCATTCCTCGGTGGGATAAGGGCACTCGGCGGCCACAAGATCCCGGCTGATGCGATAAATGACCGGCCCCCCGACTTTGATATGAACATCCGACGCGTGGCTGTCAACGCCGGCCGTAAGAATCTTGTGGAACAGTTCCATGCCGCCAGTCTAGCGGCCGGGTCGCGGTCACGCCAGCGGGGATTGCGCCAGCGCGCTCAAGCGGGCCTGCGCCTGCTTGGAGAGGCTGGTGAACACCATGGAAACGTGGTAGCCGGAATGCTTGTTTCCCGAGCAACTGATCACCACACCGCTGCAGTTGACGACCTCGTTGTCGCGGGCCCGCAGGGTCAGGGTCATTTCCGTCCATGCCGCAAAAGGCGTTGGACTGCGGAACTCAATGCCGCTGCGGTGCAGGACGACGGAATCCTCCGTCAGGGTCAAGTGTGCCTCGCGTCCGTGGATGGTGACATTGCTCGGCAGGAAGTTGTTGTTGGTGGTGGTGGCTTTTCTGGCGCTCATACGCTTGAATCAGGTTAACACGAGGCTGGATTACGTCAAATTAGCAATCACCACTCAATGATCGCCGCGCCCCACGTCAAACCCGCCCCAAACGCGACGATCATGATGAGGTCACCACGCACCACGCGCCCGGAAGCCACCGCCTCATCCAGCGCGATGGCCACTGAAGCCGCCGACGTGTTGCCATAGCGGTCCAAATTCACAAACAACTGCTCGGGCTTTGCCCCCAGGCGGTCTCCGACCGCGTCAATGATGCGCCGGTTGGCCTGATGCGGGATGATGCATTTGATGCGCGAAATATCCAGTTCGCACTGTTTCATCGCCTCCTTGGCCGCCCCATACATGGCCTGCACGGCGTTTTTGAAGGTTTCCTTGCCGGTCATGCGCAGGTAGTGCTGCCGCGCGGCAACCGAATCCTGCGTTGCCGGGCAACGGCTGCCGCCACCCGGCATGTAGAGCAGATCCGCATTGTTCCCGTCCGCTCCCATGACCGCCGTCAAGAGGCCATGCGAATTCGGTCGGTTTTGCAAAATGGCCGCCCCCGCCCCGTCGCCAAAAAGGACGCATGTGTTGCGATCCGTCCAGTCCACGATGGAGGAGAGTTTCTCCGCACCGATGACAAGCACCGTGTCGTAGGTGCGCGAGGTGATGAATTGCTGGCCGATTTCGAGGGCGTAAATAAAACCCGAGCAGGCCGCTTCCACATCGAACGCCGCGGCCCGGCGCGCGCCGAGCTTGCGCTGCACAAGACAGGCCGTGTTCGGGAACGGCATGTCCGGCGTGATGGTCGCCACAATGATCAAGTCGATCTGCTCGGCCGTCACGCCTGCCATTTGCATGGCCTTGTGCGCAGCCAGCGCAGCCATGTCGGACGTGAATTCATCCTCGGCCGCAAGCCGGCGCTCACGGATGCCGGTGCGCGTCACGATCCACTCGTCCGAAGTCTCCACCAGCTTTTCCAGGTCGGCGTTCGACAGCACGCGCGCGGGCACGTAGGAGCCCACGCCGGTCACCGAACAAGTGCGGCCGACGAAGTTGTGCTTGGCCCGGGGATTTTTCAGGGAAGTCGTGGGTGTGGCACTCATGCTGTGGGAGAAGTTGCCGGCGTGGCCGCCGCCAGGGCGGCATCGGCGCGGGCGATTTGCGCCGCCAAGGTCTTGTTCAAGTCGTGTTTGATTTCCTGCGCTGCGACCCGCAGGGCGTTGGCGATGGCGCGGGCGCGGGATGAGCCATGGGCTTTGATGACCACGCCGTTCAGACCGAGCACCACGGCGCCCCCATAAACCTCCGGATCCAACCGCTGCTTGAGCGCCTTGAAGGCACCGCGGGCCAGGGCCGCCCCGACCTTGCGCATGGGCGTGGCGGTCAACTGTTGTTTCAACAGTCCGGCAATCGTCGAACTCAGGCTTTCCGCCGTTTTCAACACGACGTTGCCCGTAAAGCCATCCGTCACCACCACATCAACCGCATCGTCAAACAGGTCGAAGCCTTCCACGTAGCCAATGAAGTTCAAATCCAGAAGCCCACAAAGCCGCGCCGCTTCCCGGGTCAGGTCGTTGCCCTTCGATTCCTCGGAGCCGTTGCTGAGGACGCCCACCCGGGGCCGCTCATGACCGAGGATTTCGCGGGCATAGAGGCTGCCCATGACGGCAAATTGAGCGAGGTGCGTGGGTTCCGCCACGGCGTTGGCGCCGGCATCGAGCAGAACGAAGTCGCGCGAGCGGGACGGCATGCGACAGGCGATGGCCGGTCGTTCCACCCCGGGCAACCGGCCAAGCTTCATTGAACCGGCCACGAGCGCGCCCGTGTTACCCGGCGAAATGACGGCATCGGCCTTGTCATTGCGCACCAATTCAATCGCCCGGACCATCGAGGAATCCTTTTTTTTGCGGATTCCCTCGAGCGGGTTGTCGTCCATGGTCAGGACTTCGGTGGTGTGAATGATCTGAATACGCCGGTCGGTCAATCCGGCACGGGAAAGTTCGGTCTGAATGTCCCGTTCGTTGCCAACCAGAAGAACTGCCGAGATTTCCAAATCGGCTTCAAACGCCCGCCTCAACCCATCTATGACCACCCCGCAACCATGGTCACCGCCCATGACATCCACTGCCAGTCGCATAAATGAAAGAACGCGGAAAGCCCGGCTTTCCGCGTCCCGCGAACGGAAATCAGGCGCCCGCAGTAACGGTCACCACCTGCCGGCCCTTGTAAAAACCGCACGCCGGGCAAACCCGGTGCGGCATGTAGGGCGCAGCGCATTGGGGGCAGACGCCCAAAACGGGAAGCTTGAGCACGCTGTTGTAGGCCCGCCGCATGCGCTGACGGCTGTGTGACGGTTTACGTTTCGGAACACCCATATTGCTTAAATCCTATAATTTTAATTTGTTCAACTCGGCCAGGGCCGATGACGGAAGCCCCGCCTTCGCCCGATTTGACTTTTTCGACTTCCCGCGCGGGACGCCCGTCAAGCCGCTGCACTCCGGTTCGCAGGCCGGATGCTGCGGAAACCCGAGGAGAATATCTTCGCGAATGGGAGGCGTCAAGTCCACCAAGTCATTCGCCACCGGCACGGCATCCTCGCCTTCCAACGCCAGGTGGGCGACCCAATGGGGCAGTTCCAGATGAAAAACGAACTTCTTCAGGCAGCGAACGCACTGGCAGTCCAGGCGCAGGCTCAAATGCCCTTGCACAAGAATCGCATGCTCAAGCTTCTCCGCCTCCAGATCATAAACCAGCGGCGATCGGGCCTGAACCATTTCGTCGGTCAAACCAAGGTCCAATTCCTCCACCGGCAGCTCGCCCGCCAAGTGCAGCGAGTCGCGCAGCAAATGTTGAATGTTTACCTGTAACGGCATGGCAACCTAACGATGCGACGTTTGGAACTTGGCTTCAAGCGCAGCTTTGATGTGGGCCGGCACGAAGGCACTCACGTCGCCTCCCAACCGGCAGATTTCCTTGATCATCCGTGAACTCAAATACGTGTAGGTGTCCTTGGGCATCATGAAGATGGTTTCGACCCGCTCGTTCATGTTGCGATTCATCAGGGCCAGCTGAAATTCAAACTCGAAATCAGACACCGCCCGCAACCCGCGGACAATGGCCTGGGCGCCGCGCTGTTCCACAAAATCCACCAACAACCGGTCAAATGAATCCACCTCCACCGTTGGCAGGTGCTGAACCGACTCGCGCGTGAGCTGCATGCGTTCCTGAAGACTGAAGAGCGGCTGCTTCGCCTCGTTGTGAGCCACCGCCACGATCACGCGGTCGAACAACTTGGTCGCGCGCTGAATGACGTCCAGATGGCCGTTTGTCAGCGGGTCAAAACTGCCGGGACAAATGGCAATGCGCATGTCGCCAAGGTAGTTGATGGATGACGCAAGACGAGCACGAAAAAACACCGCGACCTCAGGCGGACGGTGTCGGTTGCCACGGCACCTCGTAAATGCGGACGGCGTTGCGAATGCCTTTGACCTCCACGGCCGAAAGCGGAAGGCACGTCGCCGCGAGCGCAGGTTCATCGCGCTGCAAATGCAGAAAGGTGGCTTCACTGATGATGATTCGGCCGCGGCCGGACACCGCTTCCAGGCGGCTGGCCAGATTAACATCCCGGCCAAAAACCGTGTAGTTGAGGATGTGCGCGTCCGACCCCATCAACCCGACCGCCGCCAGGCCGGTGTTGATGCCGGTCCCCAAGGACAGGAGCGGCAGCAGAGGAAGGCGAGGCCTGCCCTCCGGTTCTCGTTGTCGATTCGCGGCTTCAATCCGCTGGTTTTCGGCGGCGCGCGCTGCATTCAACTCGTGGATGGCGCGCTGCGCATCAATCGCCGCCCGCACGCATGTCACCGCATGGTGATTGTTGGGCGTGGGCGCCCCCCAAAAGGCCATCACACAATCGCCGATATACTTGTCGAGCGTGCCGTCATGTTGCTTCACCGTATCGGCCACCCGCGCGAGATACAAATTGACCGTGTTCAATGCCTCCCGCGCCTGAGCATCGATATGGGCGGACGCCTCGGGACCCGTTAGCCCGTGGTCCCGCACATAAGCTTCGGCCGCCTCCTGACTGACGTCGGTAAACTCGGTAAACCCGCGCACGTCGGCAAAAAAGACGGTGACTTCACGCCGTGCCCCACCCAGCGACAATTGCTTCGCTTCCAGAAGCTCATGCACCACATTCGGTGACACGATCCGCGAGAACACGGATTTCACCCGACGCCGCTCGGATTGCTCAAAGACCGCGCGCCACGCCGTCAAACATGCCCATGTCGCCAGGAGGGCTGCCGCCGGCAGCAACACGGGGAGCCAGATCCGCCACGCAATGTAAACCGCCACCGCCACCGCGATGAACACCATCAGCAACAAGGCCACACTCAGCGCAGCCGGAACCGTCCGCAACCGTGCGGCCAGAAAGCCCGCAAGCACGCCCAACAGCCCGATCAGGCACAATTCCCCGCCCCCGCTCAACCGGTGAATAAAGCGGTTCGTAATGATGGAATTCGCCACGTTCCAGTGCTTGCTGACGAGCAGCGTGTCCGCCCGTAACGGCGTCGCGCCATGATCCGTCAAGTCATTGCCCCCTGCCACAGCGGAGCCGATGATGGCAATTTTGCCGCGCCAGTCATCCGGCACCGCGGTGCTCCTGCCCCCCCATTGGTCGCGGCTCTCCGCGAGCAGCGCGCTGATCGGCTGGCGAAACAACTGCGGATCGTTGGGCGGGATGGTCCAGTCGATCCAGAGAAAGCCCTGCTGGTCCACCGGCAACACGCGTTCAACGCCGCCCGCGCCGCGGAGGACGATCCGTCCGTCTGGCAGGTCCACTGCGGCATGATTCAAATCAAGTTTCAGTGCCTGCGCGGCGATCACAATGCCCATGTGCCACACCCGCTCATCCCAAAACGGCTGGGCGCGGGCGGGCCAGCCAGGCGGCAGATTTTCCCCGACGAAATCTGCGAGCTGAAAATCCCCATCGGCATCCAGCGGGACGACAATCGAATCGCCATTTGCCCGGGGCAGAATGATTCTATCCTGTTCAACCTTCGCCTGCCGCAGGTCCACTCCCATTTCCGCATCAGCCTGGACTTTCAAAAACAACGGGTGCCAGTGGCGATACGTGCGGAACGCACGCACCCGGCGCAAAATGCCGTCGGAATCTTTTTCCGTGGAAATGTCGCCGACTGCTGCCGCATTCGTGCGAAAAAGATCGGGCACCTCCAGTTCGGGCGTGACCGCAAGAATGATGTTGCCCGCCTGCCGCATCTGGTCCGCCAGAAAATCGTCGGACTCCATCATCTCCCGGCCGGGCGGCTGCACAAAAGGATGGTCTGGCCGAAGTTCGCCAAACACCACGTCGAAGGCGACCGTTTTGGCGCCCTGCCGCGCGAGTTCCTGCACCACCCGCCCGTAAACTTGTCGCGGCCAATAGAGACCATAGTGATAGCCGAACGCGCCGTCGTGAACGGCCTGAATGCTGGCCTCATCAATGAATACAAAACCCAGATTGTCGGCGGTTGGTGGCCGGAAGCGCAGGGCCGAGCGGACCCGCCAATCGTAGGTGACGCGCTCCATCCGATCGATCAGGTCGGGGTTGAGAATCCGGAGCAGCAGGAGGAAACCGATGACGGCCGCTGTGATGAGAAGCGGGATGCGCTTGGGCGGCCAGAAATTCACTCGCGCAAGGAAACAAAAAAGCCAGAGCAACTCAAGGCTGCCCTGGCTGGGAAGTCAAATTACGCACCCCTAATTTGGCACTACTTGAAAGCCGGGGTGGCCTTGGGTAGGCGAAATGTAATGATTGGTGTGATCCTCGGGGAAGTGCTGGAGCCCGGGAGGCAAACCCGTCCGCGACGCATTCAACGCGTTTTGCAGGCCCTGCTTCTCGGGATCAGAGAGCGTGGTGATCTTTCCGGTGGAAATGTCAAACTGCTGCCCGGCAGCAACCGCCTGCGTCAGTGTGTTGCCCGAAGCGTCCACGTAGGCAATCACCACGGTGCCCGAAAGAACGCTCAAGATGCCGTCGGCGCTGATGGTGTAAACCGTGCCCCGAATGCCCGCCACACCGTTCGGGATCTTGATTTCGTATTTGGAACCCGCGCTGAGTTTCTTGACAGTGCCGAAAATGCGGCCCTTCCGCAGGTCGAGCTGGGTTTCAGAAATCTTGTCCGTCCCAGTGTCCGCCACCAGCAGCTTGTCGATGCCCATCGTGGCATTCTCGGTGATGCGGACGAAATCCTGATCCACTTTGGATTGGTGGCTCATTCCGGCACCGCTGCCCGCGCCGCCACCACCGATGGCTGAACCGCCACCGGTATTCTTGACGCCCAGCACCAAGTCCACCCGGGAACCTTCCGCCGTCTGCACAATGCTGCCGGCCTGCAACACATCACCCACTTTGAGCGGCTGCCAAACATTGTTGGCGTTCGCATAGCGCGCAGCGCCTTTGATGCGCACCACCTTGGCGCTGGCCTGGGTCATCTGTTGCGCGTTCACCGTAACAACCATGGCGCACGCAATGCCTGTCAGTAGCAGATACTTGGAAATGCTGGTAATGATTCTCATGATGGCACCTATCCTCGCTGATTTAGCTTTGCCGCCACTCTAAACCGCACCTCAAGGTTGTCAATTGAATATTCCTGAACTTTTTTGGGGGTTGTCGTTGAATGCCAACCATCTATTCTGGTCTGACCAAATCATGAAACTTTCCCACGGCCCACGTCGCCTCTTTCGGGCGCCCACTGCCCCTCGTGGGTTGATCGGCAGTCTGGCGTTTCTAACCATCGCATTAACGTTATCCATTGAGGCAAACGAGGTTCCTGTCACGGAACACGTCCTCCCCAACGGCATGCACATGTTGCTGCTGGAACGGCACGACGACCCGAGCGTCGCCGGCGGCTGGGTTGCCCACGTCGGAAGCGCCAACGAGCGCCCCGGCATCACGGGCATCGCCCACTTGTTCGAGCACATGATGTTCAAGGGCACGCCGACCATCGGCACCAAGGATCCCAAGCGCGATTTGGAAATCATGGCGGAACAGGAGCGCATCCGCGACCAGATGCGCGAAGAGGATGCAAAAATGCGGGCCGCCTACCGGCGCGGCGACATCGACGACATCACCAAGCCGGAGAACAAAACCGAGCGCTACAAAGAACTCGAAACGAAGTTCAACGCCCTGGTCCAGGAACAGCGGCAACTGCTCGTGAAAAACGAATTTGACCGCATTTACCGGTCGGCGGGCGGTTCCGGCATGAACGCATTCACCATGCAGGACATGACGGCCTATTTCATCAACGTCCCCGCCAACAAGCTCGAATTGTGGATGTGGATGGAGTCCGAACGCCAGTTGCATCCAGTGTTTCGCGAGTTTTACGCCGAACGCGACGTCGTTTACGAAGAGCGCCGCATGCGCACGGAATCGACCCCGTTGGGCAAATTTGAAGAAACATTCAACGCCATCTTTTGGGATGCGCTGCCCTACCACTGGCCGGTCATCGGATGGCCCTCGGATGTCGCGTCGATTTCAAAACCCGAAGCCGACGACTTTTACGCCACCTATTACTGCCCACAAAACATCACGCTGATCCTGGTCGGCGATTTCAAAACCGACGAAGCGGTCGCGCTGGCGGAGCGTTATTTTGGCCGCATTCCCCACGGCGCAAAGAACCCGCCCGATCTCGTCACGCTGGAGCCCAAGCAACTCGCCGAGAAACGCCTGAACGCCGCGGCGGAGGTAAATCCCCAGGTTGAAATCCAGTGGCACACCGTGCCGTTTGCCCATCGCGATTCCTACGCGCTCGAAATCCTCGGCCAGCTTCTTTCCACCCGCACGGGCCGGCTTTACAAAGGTCTGGTGCTCGGCAGCCAGGTCGCCACGGATGCTTACGCGGACCAGAACTCGATGAAACTGGCGGGCTACTTTGCCGCCGGCGGGGAGGCCCGGGAAGGCCACACCCCCGCGGAGGTGGAACAGGGCATTTACGCCGAAATCGACAAGCTCAAGCGGGAAGACGTGCCCGCGGAAGAACTGCAAAAGGTCAAAAACAACTTCGCCGCCGCCGAATATCGCAAACTGGCCTCCAACCAGGCCATCCTGTTTCAGCTCATCTTCAACGACGGCCTCGGCGACTGGCACGAGTTCAACAACGCCAACAAAAAAATTCAGGCCGTCACCGCCGACGACGTGAAACGCGTGGCCAGCACTTACCTGACGCGGGAAAACCGCGCGGTTGCCACTTACACTCGCAAAGCCTCCAACGCCTCCGCCCAATGATCACCCGCCATTTTCTCTCCGCCCTGTGTGGATTTGCCCTGCTGGGTTTCACCGCGTTTGCCAAGGAAAATCCCGCCGCCCCCCCGATCCCCAATCGGCCGGAAAAACTGACCTTTCCGACCCTGGATTACCAGCCGCCCGACCCGGCGCAGTTCCGCGTGCAACTGAAGTCCGGCCCCGTGGCCTACGTCGTTCCGGATCGCGAACGTCCGCTGATCAACATTTCCATTCTCGTTCATGCCGGTGATTACCTCGAACCGGCGGGCAAGGAAGGCGTGGCCGGCCTGACCGGTTACCTGCTGACGCACGGCGGAACCCAGAATCGCACCGCGGAAGATTTGGAGGAACGCCTTGCTTTTCTCGCCGCCAACCTCGGTTCCGGCGTGGGTGACACGCAGGGTTCCATTTCCTTGAACCTGCTGTCCAAGGACGCCGATGAAGGCTTCCAAATCCTCCGCGAAGTCCTGACGGAACCGCGTTTCCAGGAAGACAAGCTGGCGCTGCGCAAACAACAGATGCTGCAGTCGATGAAGGAACGCAACGACGATTCCGCGGACATCGAGGCGCGCGAGGACGGCTACCTCGCTTACGGCGAAAAATTCTGGGCGAACGGCGCGCCCACCGCCAAATCCGTTGAAGCCATCACCCGCGCTGACCTGCAGGCATTCCACCACCGGTGGTTCGTGCCCGGAAACTTCGTCATCGCGGTGAACGGTGATTTTGACCGCGACGCAATGATCGCGCGGCTGGAGAAACTGTTCGCCGGCTGGCCGTTCAAGGGCGAAACCCCGCCGCCCATCCCGACCGACACGCACATGGCCACACCCGCCGTTTACCTCGTCAACAAGGACGTCAATCAGGGCCGCGTTTCCATCCTGTTGCCGGGCATCATGCGTGACGATCCAGATTATTTTGCGGCCGCCATCATGAATGACATTCTCGGCGGCGGCGGCTTTACCTCGCGCATTGTCAACCGCGTCCGCTCCGACGAGGGGCTCGCCTATGCCGCGGGGTCCAGCCTGCCCGGCGGAGTTTACTACGCGCCGCCGTTTTCGGCCTCGTTCCAGACCAAATCCCGCACGGTGCCTTACGCCATTTCCATCGTGTTCGAGGAAATGAAACGCATGGCAGAAACGCCGGTATCCGACACCGAAATCAACACGAGCATCAACGGCATGATCGACCGCTTCCCGCGTGTGTTTGCAACCAAGGGCCAGATTGCCGGCACGTTTGCCCAGGACGAATTCACCGGCCGTTACGCCAAAGACCCGAACTACTGGAAGGACTACCGCAACCAAGTCCGCGCCGTCACCAAGGCGGGCATCGAACGGACCGCAAAACGCCTGCTCAAGCCGGACCGGGCCGTCATTCTTATCGTCGGGCAACGGGATGAAATTCTTCTGGGCCATCCGGATCATCCCGCACGGCTGCAAGACTTCGATGGCGGCAAACTCATTGACTGGCCTTTGCGCGACCCGCTCACGCTGGAGCCATTGACGGCGCCCAAGCCGATCACGCTGCCGGCGAAATAATTGCGGCCCGGCTTTTCCGCAACGTCTCAAAGGGCGAAACGTCAGCTGGCCAATGCGCCTTCCTTGCGCAGCGTGTGCTTCCGCCACAGGTAGAAGATGGCGGGATACACCATCAGTTCCATTAGAGTCGAGGTGACCACACCGCCGACCATCGGGGTGGCAATGCGCTTCATCACGTCGGCGCCGGTGCCGTGGCTCCAAAGGATCGGCAGCAGGCCCGCAATGATCACCGCGGCGGTCATGGCCTTCGGGCGGACACGTTTCACGGCGCCGTGGTAGATGGCGTCACGTAAACCTGCCAGGTTCGTGAGCAGCCCCCGCTTTTGCCATTCTTCGAAAGCGAGGTCCAGATAGAGCAACATCACCACGCCCGTTTCGGCATCCAGCCCGGCCAGCGCAATCAGGCCGACCCACACGGCCACGCTCAGGTTGTAGCCGCACAGGTGGATCATCCAGAACGCGCCCACGAGCGAAAACGGCACGGCGAGCAGCACGATGGCGGTTTTGACCGGCGACTTGGTGTTGAGGTAGATGATGAGCACGATGATGAGCAACGTCAGCGGCACGACGACGGAGAGGCGCTCTTTGGCGCGGAGCATGTATTCATACTGACCGCTCCAGAACACGTTGTAGCCCGTCGGCAACTGGATCGCGCCCCGGGCAATCGCCTCATCAATCACGCGTTTGGCGTTCGCTACATAGGTGCCCACATCCACGTCGCGGATGTCCACGTAGATCCACGCATTCGGCACGGCGGCTTCGCTCTTGATGGCCATGGGGGCGCTGACAATCCGCAAATCCGCCAACTCACCCAGCGGCACCTGCGCGCCGGAAGGCGTCGGAATCACGATGTCGTGCTTGAGCGCGTCAAGATTGGATCGGAAATCGCGATCGTAGCGGAGGTTGATGGTGTAGCGCTCCAAACCTTCCACCGTCGTTGCAATGGGCATGCCGCCCAGCGCCACCGCCAGCACGTCCTGCACATCGCCCACCGTCAGTCCGTAACGCGCGATGGCCTCGCGGTTGATTTCGAACTCAATGTAGGTGCCGCCCATCACGCGTTCGGCGTAGGCGCTGGCAGTGCCCGGAACGGTGCGAATCACCGCCTCGATCTGCGTGGCGATGCGTTCCAGTTCGGCCAGGTCCTGTCCCGCCACCTTGATGCCCACGGGCGTCTTGATGCCGGTGGACAACATGTCGATGCGCGTCTTGATCGGCATTGTCCAGGCGTTGGCCAGGCCGGGGAATTGCACCGCGTCGTTCAACGCATCCACCAATTCATCCGGTGTGCGGCGGCGGTGCGCAATGACACGGCCTTCCGCATCCTTGATGTCCACGGCAGGCCAGTCCGCCTCCGGCTTGAGCATGATGGTCGTTTCGATCATGTCCATCGGCGCGGGGTCGGTCGCCGTCTCGGCGCGGCCGATTTTGCCAAAAACATTTTTCACTTCCGGAAAGCTCTTGATGAGCTTGTCCGTCTGCTGCAGCAGCTCCCGTGCTTTGGTCGTGGAAACGCCCGGAAAAGTCGTGGGCATGTAAAGCAGGTCGCCCTCGTAAAGCGGCGGCATGAATTCGGACCCGATGTTCTGATAGGGAAAGGCGGTGCCGACCTTGCGGGCGAGTTCCTTCGTCGAACCTTCCGGCAGTGAATCCACCACCAGCTTGTTCCACGGGAAGAAAACCTGAATTACAATCAACGCCGCCCCCACCACCACAGGCCAACGCCAGCGGATCACCCAGTCCAGCAGCGGATGATACAATCGGATGAGCACACGGTTGACGGGGTTCTTTTCCTCCGGCGGAATTTTGCCACGGATGAAAAAGCCCATCAGGATTGGTGCAAGCGTGACCGACAGCAGCGCCGCCGCCGCCATTGAATAGGTCTTCGTAAACGCCAGCGGCTTGAACATCCGCCCCTCCTGCTCCTGCAAGGTGAACACCGGCAGGAAGCTGACCGTGATGACCAGCAGTGAGTAGAACAACGTCGGGCCGACTTCGACCGCGGCGTCGCGGATGATCTGCCAGTGCGGTTTCCGGCCGCCGTCATGTTCGAGGTGCTTGTGGGCGTTCTCGATCATGATGATCGCGGCGTCCACCATGGCCCCAATCGCGATGGCTATGCCGCCCAGCGACATGATGTTGGAACTGAGGCCCTGCCCTTTCATGATCAGGAACGACATCAACACCGCTGTGGGCAAAATCAGAATCGCCACCAGTGCGCTGCGGAAATGCAGCAGGAACAGCAGGCACACCAGGGCCACCACGATGCTTTCCTCGATCAGCTTTTCTTCGAGCATCCGGACCGCACGGTCAATCAGCGCGGTGCGGTCGTAAGCCACGTGGACTTTCACGTCAGGATATGCCTTCAGGGCTTCGGCCAGCGCATGTTTGATGTCGGTGATGACCTGGCGCGCATTCGCGCCGTAGCGGACCACGACAATGCCCCCGACGGTTTCGCCTTCGCCGTTGCGTTCGGCGATGCCGCGCCGCATGTCAGGCCCAAACTGCACGGTGGCCACATCGCGCAGCAAAATCGGCACGCCATTCGACCCCACCCCCACGGCCGTCTGGCGCAACTGATCGAGGTTGCTCAGGTAGCCTTTGACGCGCAGGATGAATTCCTTCTCGGACAATTCGAGCGCCCGTCCGCCGGCTTCGCCGGTGCTGCGTTTGATGGCCATTTCCACCATGGCCAGCGGCAGGTTGTAGGCCCGCAGTTTCACCGGGTCCACGGTCACTTGATATTGCTTCACGAAGCCGCCGACGGACGCGACTTCCGAAACGCCGTCCACGGCCGTGAGTTGATATTTCAAATGCCAGTCTTGCAGCGAACGCAGCTCCTGAAGATCACGCTGGTCCGATTCCAACGAATACATGAACGCCCAGCCCACCCCGGTGGCGTCCGGCCCGAGCGTGGGCGTGACCCCTTTGGGCAACTGGCCGCTGAGGCCATTGAGGTATTCGAGCACGCGGCTGCGCGCCCAATACGGGTCCGTGCCGTCCTCAAAAATCACGTAAACAAACGAGTAGCCGTAGAACGAATACCCGCGCACCACCTTGGCGTAGGGCACCGACAGCATCTTCGTCGTGATTGGATACGTGACCTGGTCCTGCACAATGCTGGGCGCCTGACCGTCCCACTCGGTGTAAATGATGACCTGCACGTCGGACAGATCCGGGATGGCGTCCACCGGCGTGTGCCGGACGGCATAAATGCCGCCCAGCACGAGGCCCAGCGTGGCCACGAGCACGAGGAACTTGTTCTTCAGCGAAAAATCAATGAGGCGCGTGAGCATGGTTCGTTCAGGTTGGTTCGAGCGCGTCGTCCGCGTGATCAGGGTTGATGCTCCTTCCGCCAGTGGTCTTCGGCGATTTTGCCATGGGGCACGGTGGACGTCGGCACCAGCTCCATCTCGCATTTCGGGCAGAAACCGGGCTTGTCCGAAACCACATCCGCGTGCGCCGCCATCGGACAGGTGTAAAGCGTTGGCAACGGCGTTTCCTTCTGCGGAGAGGACTGCAGTGACGTTTCGCGTGGTGACGGCTTTGCCATGACCGGAATCAACGTCATGCCGCAAAGCGGGCATTTGCCCGGCTTGCCTTCATGCACATTGGCATGCTCGGGCATCGGGCAGGTGTAATACTCGATGGCGCCGCCGGGCTGGATTTTTTTCAGGAGATCCGCCGAAACCGGCACGAGCGTCATGCCGCACAACGGGCATTTCCCCGGATGCTCGTATTCAATCGCCACGTGCTCGGGCATCGGGCAGATGTAAATCACCGCGGCCGCCGCCTGGCCCATTCCCGTCTCCGGTTCGCCAGCGGACGTGTTCGTGGTTTGCGTCGCCGGATGGGCCGCTTCGGCAGCGGGCGCATTCGGTTCCTGCATTTTCTGCATCGCCTCCCGCAACTGGCTTTCCGAATCGAGCAGGAACTGGCCCGACGTCACGATGCGTTCGCCGGCATGCAACCCGCTCAAAACCTGGATCAGGTCATGTTCGCCACGCGCGCCCAGCATGACGTTGCGCGGCTCAAATTTCCCACCGGGCAGCGCAATAAAGACCGTGTTCCGCTCGCCGCTGCGCAGCACCGCCATGTCCGGCACGAGCACGGCCGACGGCGCGAGCTCCGCCACCAGTTCCACCGAGGCGAACATGCCCGGCTTCAGAAAATAACCCGGGTTGTGAAATTCCATCCGCACGCGGGCCGTGCGCGTCATCACATCAATCGTCGGGTAAAGGTAGGTCACGCGGCCGCGAAATTTGCGGTCGGGCAGATACGACAGCGAAACCGACGCCTCCTGGCCGAGCCGGACGAACGGCAAATCCTGCTCGTAGATTTGCGCCTGCACCCAGACGATGCCGAGATTCGCCAGGCGATACAGCTTCATTCCGGCATCGACCATCTGGCCTTCGACCACCATTTTCTCGGTGACGAAGCCATCCATCGGCGCCTGGACCGTCAGGGTCTTTTGCGCAACGCGCGTTTTCTCCAGTTCGGCGATTTGGGCGTCGGAAACATCGTAGAACTTGAGCTTTGTCCGCGCCGTCTCACGCAACGCATCGCCACCGGGGCCGGGCGCCGCCTGCAGGGCGAGGAGGTATTCGGTCTGCGCGGTGTAAAGCTCCGGCGAATACACCGCGAACAGCGGATCGCCACGATGCACCTGCGCGCCGACGGCATCCACGTAAAGCTTCTCCACCCAGCCCTTGAACTTGGTCGTCACATCGGCCAGCGCGGTTTCGTCGTAGTCAATCGTCGCGACCGTGCGCACCACGCGACGCAGCGGACCGGCGGTCACGACGGCCGTGCGCAGGCCCATGTTTTGGATCGTGACCGGATCAATCGCGATGGTCGAATACGCTTCCGCCGTCGCGCCTTTGCCCGGCGTCTTGCGCATCGGCGTCAGCTTCATGCCGCAAATCGGACAATTGCCCGGGTGATCTTGAATCACTTGCGGATGCATGCCGCAGGTGTAGAGGGTTTTCTCCGCGGCGACGGCATGGGTGGTGCGTCCGGCGGATTTTCCGAGGAAGTAAGCACCAACCCCAACGGCGGCGAGCAATAGAACAAAGGCGAACAGTTTGAGCGATTTCATGGCATCAGTGGACGTGAGAATGGGACGAATCGGCGGCGGGCAGCAGCGGAGCCCCTTCGGGCGGCAACCCGGCAATGGACAACGAAATGTCCGCCAGCGCAATTTCGCGGCGCGTGCGCGCCTCCACGGCGGCAAGCTGGAAGTTCAGCAACGCCCGCTCGGCGTCGAGCAGGTTGAAAAAATCAATCTGCCCGCCGAGATAGCCCGCCCGCGCAATTTCGAGCGATTGGGCGGCCTTGGGAATCAGTTGTTCCTCCAGCAACGTCAGCGTGCGCGTCGCCTCGCGGTAGTCGTAAGCCTTCATCGCGAAGTCCACGGCCACCATGATTTGCTCCGCGTTCAGGCGCGCGGCGGCGGCACGCTGGTTCGCCTGGGCCGCGGCAATTTCGGCGGCAATTTTGTCGCGCCAGATGGGCAGCGTCATGCTGGCCTGCGGGCGATACATCGTCGGGCTTGCCTTGGCATCGGCCATCAGGCCGAGGCTGAAGTCTGGCACCTTGGACTTGCGCGCCATGGCGATCGCGGCCTCGGCCATCTGGACATCGGCCCGCATGGCGGCCAGCCGCGGGTTGCGCGCAAACGCCGTGGCGAGCAGTTCGTCACCGTTCAACGTGAGCGGCGTGGTGGCAAACGGCGCGGGCAGCGGTGGATCGGGCTGGGCGGGCGTCAAACCCAGCGCGCCCTTGAACCGGGCCAGCACCGGACCGCGCGAATCCTCAAGATTGGCGATCTCGGTTGTGAGTTGTTCCCGCTCAATCTGCGCGCGATACACATCCTGCAAGGTCACCTTGCCGACCTCATTCTGTGCGCGGGCGATTTGCTCCAGTTCCTGAAGCAGGCCCAGCATCTGCCGGTTGATGCGCACCTTTTCGTCGAGCGACCAAAGCTGGTAATACGACTGCTTGAGCGCGAAGGCGGTTTGCAGCACGGCATCCTCGAACGCGAAATATTTCGTCCGGCTCTCCGCCGTGGCGAGGTTGGCCGCGGCCTTGAGTTTGCCCGGGCCGGGAAATTCCTGCATCAGCCCGGGCATCACGGTCATGACCACGTCGGCGATGTCGGATTCGAAGGTGAGCTTCGGATCCGGCAGCGACCGCTCGATGGTGATGCGCTGCACCGAAGCGGCCCAATCATGGTAGGCCGCCACCACCTTGGGCTGGTTGAGCATCGCGTAGGTCAGGAAATTCGTGAACGGCGCGTTGGTGCTCAACTCGGGCAGAACGACTGCGCCGCCGGGGCGCAAGCTTTCCCCGACCGATTGCAATTCCGCCCTGGCCAGGCGTTCACCGGCGGTCGGAATGCCCTTGCAGCCGGCGAGCAACGCCAACAGCGCGGGCACCACCCCGGCGAACACCAACCGCCGGCCTGACCTTGTTCTTTTTTCTGCGTTCATTTGCTTCTCCAACCGCTGCGGGTCATGAACCCGCAAACTTCACTGACGCCGCCTGCCACCATTCGAAATGAATTCGTAACTTGGCGCGTTGCCTCGCAACGCGGTGGCCACGGCGCACGAGAACCGGGCACACTACGGGCGTAGCCGGCGGGAAGCTCAGATCAGCAGCGCACAATTCAGCCGGAAGAGGGGCTGAAGCGTCGCCGGCCGGGGGGAGCCGGCCAAGGAGGATGAGGGCAAGTTCGCGGCAGCGGCGGGCGTCATCTGCCCGGCCGCGACGGGAACGAGGACGAATTGATGAGTGGAACTCGGGAGAGCCGTGGATTCGACCGGCGCCGCAGAGCCGCCGTCAGGCTGATCAACATGACATTGGCAGTCTTCGCCACAGCAACTGGCCTTGGGCGCGCAAGGCCTGCTGCTCACCGGAGTGGCAATCGCCGTCGATTGCGCCACGATGAGCAGCAGGCTGAAAAGAATGGCGGCCAGTCGTTTCACGACCATTCAGGGAGGACTTACTTCTTCACGTTGGCGGCTTCGATCTTCTTTAAGTAAGCCTCAGGATCCTTGTCGAATTTCTTCAGGCACTTTTTGCAGCACAGGCGGACTTCGTGCCCCTTGTAATCGAACACATAGGGCTTGCCCATGTCGTCCAGCTTCTCGCCCGAAACCACGCAGGTTGTCAGCGGATAAGCCGGCTTGGCTTTCGCGTCGGCCTTGCCTTCGGCCATAACATTTGTCGCGAGGGCCGACAAAAACAGCGCCGCAGCGCCCAGACAGATCAACTTGTTGAGTTTATTCATGGATACTTCGTTTGGATTGTTTCCAGACAACTGGCTGCGTTCACACGAACGCTTCTTCCTTCACTTACACCGTTGCCGGACAAATCCCACAAAAAACTTTGCCCGCCGGCCGCCCCGTCCCGAAAGGACATTTCAAGCATCAGCAATTCAACAGGATACGACTACACCCTCCAAGGAAGAAAGCCCCGCAAATGCGGGGTGAAGGAGTTTTGAAGCGGATGAATGGGTGAAGCGGCTGAAACAGCCTAGGCGGCGGGAATGAATCCTTCGGCAAGTGATTGCCACTCGCGAACGGCACAGGTTGAGGCGATGTAACAAAGCACGCCCAGCCTTATGCAAGCGGTGTGCCAGCCCACGAACGCCGGGCAACGGCGCGGAAAACCGGGGAATTGGCGGACAATCGTAAAAACCCACACTCATCTGCGCATGGTTTCGGTGTTGCCTTCCGCCCAGCGCGCACAATCGCCGCCAAGCCTTCCGGCTCGACGCGACGTCGACGGCCTCAGGGATACGTCAAGCGGAAGAACCGGGCGCCGTCCGTGGGCGAAATCGTCATTTCCCACCGGTCGCCGACGAGCTGGGGGGAACCCGCGGCGGGCGACCACGCATCGGCGGCGAAGTTCGTGCGTGATTCCAGATGAAAACTGGCAGCCTCCACGGGCCAGGACAACTGGACCCCGCCCCCCACCAAGCCGGCCGACAGCACCGGATTGGCCGCGCTCAACAGTTGATCCGGTCCGACCACCTGCGCCGCCATGATTTCCTTCGGTGTCAATGCGCCGTTGAAAATGCGGAATTCGTCGAGGCTGACGTCCAGGTAGGCATCATTCGCGTAAAGCGAACGGGCGAGATAGTTAAAGACGTCGTTCACCGCGCTCAACGGCACGGTCACGTTGTTGTTCTGCGAGACGAGCACGCCGTTCGTGTAAAGCGCCATGTAGCCTGCGGGTGGATCGAACACCGTCGTCACATGCACCGTTTGTCCGCTCCAGTTGCCGCCGCCGCCGGTCCCCTGTTCGCCCGAATAATTGGTGCCCGTAATCGCGATGCGCCCGTCCTTGGGCTGGCAAAAAATGTAATCGACGCCCTCGCTGCCGTTCTGGTCGCCGAAACCGAAGAAGAAGCACGCGTTGGGCAGCGTGCCAAACGTGGCCCATGCATCGATGGTAACCGCCGCGTAATTGCTCAAAATCCCCGACGGAAGGTTCACGTATTGCTGGCTGCCAGCCGCCAGCGCCAGCTGACCGCCGCCAAATGTGCCGCCGTTGGGCAAAGTGCCGTTCCAAGCCGATCCGCCGACGGAATCGGCGACATTCGTGCCCGAGGATTCGCTGAAGCTGTAGCGATGCGCCAACACCGGCGGGAGGTAAACGACCTGCACGGTTTGCGTGGCCGTCAGCCCGAGGCTCGCATAGCCCGCCACGATGTCCGTCGTGCCCTTCGCCACCCCGGCGACGTCGCCATAAATGTCCACCGTGGCCACGTTGGGATTGAGCGACTGATAGGTGATGGCGTGGTTGGCGTTCGTGGTGAGGTTCACCCATTCGCCCGCCTTGCGGCCCCAAACGGTGGCGGCATATTTCTGCCCGTTCGTAATCGGCGACGGCACTTGCAGCAGCAGGCTGGTGTAATTGCTGATGCCGTCTGGGGTCAGCCGCAGCACCGAAAGCGAATTGGCCGGCAACGTGAGGGTGAAATTCGTGCCCGCGTGGTCGATCACGTTCGTGGCCGGAAATACCTTGACCGGCTGCGCCAGTGAATTTTCGTCCGCGGCACTGCCGGAGGTCAGTTGAATCAACGTGGCATTGGTCTGCACCGCGGTCACGCCGGTCAACTGAAACGTCGTCGGCAGCGGCTGGCCGTAGGGATTCACCGCCTTGACCACCACCTGTCCGCTCGCCTGGTCGAACACTGACGACGCATACAGTCCCGCCGTCGTCGTCGCCGGATACGTCACGTCCTGAATGAGCGTGCCATTCAAGTAACACTGAATGCGCGGCCCGCTCAGCACAATCGTGATGTCATACCATTGTCCGGTCACGATGCTGTCGGCGTTGCGCGTTCCGAGGGTCGTCTTGGCGCCGTTCACATTTTGCTCGATGCCATCGAGCGTGTTGCCCCAGCCGCCAATGTTGAGCCAGGTCCAGTTGTTGTCATCGAGCCAGTTGAACAGGATGAGAAAGCCTTCGCTGCCGCCGACCTTGCGGGCCTGGAGCGTGATGGTGTAATTCGCCCAGTTGGTGTCGCCCGTGGTGGAACGGCAATCGGTCGTGGCCGCCGAGGTCTGCTGATAGACGCCACCACTCGTGCTCCAGTTGCCGTTGTAAACGCGCCAGCCGTTGGTGCCCTGATTCACGAAGTCGCTCTGGTAAAGCGTAACGCCGTTGCTGGTGACCACAAGGTTGGTGTATTGCACGGAGGTGCTCCAGGAGCCGACCCCGATGGCGCCCCGCGGCGCCGGATTGGTGGTGCTGTTGGGCGCCACCACGCTGATGGGCAGCACGGCCTGCCCGCGATTGCGGCTGAACAACTGCTGCACATAATACGACGGCGTGCCGAAACAGCGGGAGCTGTCGTAGTAAATCAAATCAGGATGCCACTGGATGCCGTTCACGTTCGCAAACAACGGCGCGTAGGACGCGAGCTCGACCACGTCGGAATTCCGCTCCATGCCGGTCATGAACGCGGCCTCGCCGAGCGCGGCCGCGAGATTGCCATAGGCGCCGTAACCCGAAGTCACGGCGTATTCGCCAACAAACACCTTCGGTCCGCTGCGGCTGTAGTTGTCGTATTTCGTCGCGTAGGAGATGAATGTTGCCGGACTCGAATAGTAATGTTCATCGCGAATTTCCACGGGCCGGCTCCACGGCGTTGCGCCCCACACGGGCGAAATCAACCGCACCTCGGGATATTTCGCCTTGATGGCGTCGTAAAACAACGTGTAGCGCTCGTTGTAGTAGGAACCGCCGTTCTCGTTGCCGATTTCGAGATACTTCAAATGGTAGGGCGCGGGATGACCGTTGGCGGCGCGCAATGCGCCCCACGTCGTGTTCGTGTCGCCGTTGGCGTATTCGATCAGGTCCAGCGCGTCCTGCACCCACGGCCCCATTTGATCGAGCGGCACCGTGTTGTTCGTGCTGCCATTGTAATTCAACATCAGTCCGGCATTGATCCCGTAGAGCGGCTCCATCCCCATGTCCTCGCACTGGCGGAAAAACTCGTCGAGGCCGTAGCCATCGGTGGACCAGTAACCCCACGAGTCGTTCAGATGTCCGGGCCGCGTGGCCGGATCGCCGATGGTTTTCTTCCACCGCACGGCGTTGGTGACGTTGAAACTCTCAATGAAGTTGCCGCCCGGATAGCGCAAGAACGAAGGCTGCAAGTCGGCGAGCTTGCTGGCCAGATCCAACCGGAAACCATTGGTCCGGCCGGCGAAGGTTGCGCGGGGAAAGAGCGACACTTCATCCAGCCAGATGGTGCCGGCGCTCGCGATGCGCGCCACCAGACGGGCGCTGGCATCCGTGCTGTTGGCCACAAGGGCCGCCGTAAAGTGCTGCCAGTTTGTGGTCAGGCCACCAAACGAAGCCTGCGCATAGGTCTGGCTGCCGTCCGCACTTTCCAGCCGAACAGTGACAGAGCCGGAAAAGCCGCCCGCAGCGCGCGCATAGAATCCCAGGTCATACGTGGCGCCCGCTTGCAGCGCGATGCCCCAGTAACCGGAATTGGCCGCGCCCACGCTGCCCACCCCGGACAGCAGGGTCAGGCTTAGCGAGCGGAGGTTGTTCGGGTTGAGCGGCAGCGAAGTATCCACGCTCATCTGGCCGGTGGCCGTGCCCTGGGTCACGAACGACCAGAAATCCGGGTTGCCCGAACTGGCGAAGGAGCGGTTGCGCACAAGCTCGCCGTAAAGCCCGCCATCGCCCGCGTAATTGATTTCCTCGAAGAAGATGCCGAACAGGTTGGAACTGGCCACCGCGCCGGGCTGGTCCACCTGGACGGTGACCGTGGCGGAACCATCTTGTCCGCGGGCGTGCACCGCGAGCAAACCGGCCAGCCCCAGAATACCAAGGTGCAATTTCGAGTGTTTCATGGATTAAGGATATATCAGGCGAAAGAAAACGCTGCCGGCGGCGTTTACGGGCAGGCTCACTTGGTTGGTGTTCTCCGACCCCGCCACGTCCACCCAGTCGGTGCCGAGGCCCGTGGTCAGGGTGTTGGTCTGCATCTGAAGTTTGCAGCCCACATAATTCGCCGGCCACGAGCAATTCAGCAGGTCCCCGTTGATGGAGGTCAACAGGGTTGTTGGCTCGGCAGGTGGAGGGGCTTGGTTGTTTTTCAGCCGCGTGATCTCGGCGTCGCTCAGGGCGTAGTTGAAGAGGTGCAGTTCGTCGAGTTGGCCGTTGAACGGCGGGTCGGGCCACTGGCTTTTGCCGAGATAATTCAGCGCGGGATCGAAGCTTGCGGGCGTAATGGTCACGGCTTTGTTCGTCGCCACGGGCTGGCCGTTGAGATAGAGCTTCATCGTGCTGCCGTTGCACGTCACGGCCACATGCTGCCAGCCGCCGGTGGCCAGCGGCGCGGTTTCGACGATCTGCTCGCCGCCGGAACTGTTCGTTGTGATGGCAAAACGCAACGTGCCACTGCCGCTGCTGGGCGTGAGGAACAGGTATTGCATGGTGCCGTTGCCGAAATCAAAGATGCGTTGCCACGCGTTGCCGCCGTTCCAATAAACCCACGCGGCGACGGTGAAATTCGTCACGCCACTCATCAAGTTTGCGGGCAACATGAAGCTCTGGCTGGAACCGTCAAAGGCCGCAGCGGAACCAAATTTGCCGGCGCCGTAAGCAGGCGTGCCATTGGTGACGATGGGGTGATTGGCGTTGCGGGAGCTGTCGGCCAGGTTTCCATCGAACGAGTATTTCGCGATCAGCGCGTTGCCGCCAGTCGGCTGCGCGATCACTTGCGCCGAGTTCGCGGAGGCGTTCAACGAGCGGTCCACCGCCTTGACGACGTAGTAATAATTCTTCGGTTCATTCGCAAATTTGTCGGTGAACGAATTGGTCGTCAGCCCCCGCGCGCAAATTTCGTAAGGCCCGCTGGAATTGGTGCTGCGCAGCACGGTGTAACCGGCGAAGTCAGGCGCACTGCTCGCGGTCCAGTTCAATTGCACCGAGCGCGCGTTCGCCACGGCGCTCACGCCGGTCGGCGGCGGCGGAGCCACGAATTCCACGGCGGCATTGGTCGGAATGAACCGCCATTCATGGTCGAGCGTGCCGTTGTCGTCCCATTGTAAAATCGTCGCCCCATTGGCCGTGGACGCGCCGTTGACGGCCATGACCTTGTTGCACCAGCGGGTGCGGATCTTGAACCAGCCGTTGGTAGTGTATTGCAAGATCCACTGTTCAAAAATGTTTGTTCCGCCGCTCCATTGTTGAATCGTTGCCCCATTGGCATACGAGCCACCCTGCACATCCACGGTCACGCCACTGTGCGCCGCCGTAATGGTGTAATAGCTGTAGTCGCCGCCAAACGTGTTCGGCAACGGATTGACGTCCCATTGCTGATTGAGTCCGTTGGTGTAGGTGCTTTGGGTGAGTTGCACGCCGTTGGCCAGGCTGCTGTTCGGCACTTGGAGCACTTTTCCACTGTTGCGATTGACGATGAGATAACGGCCATTGATCAGCGGCGGCACATCCGCACCCCAGGTGATGTTCACCACTTTCTCCGCGTTGCGGTGCGCAGCCGATCCGTAGGTGCCATCTCCTGTCGTCGTCACCGTATAATCACGCCTCGGCCCGTCGCCGTCGTAAAACACATCACGATCTTTGGAGAAAAAACGGTAAGTGGTCGGCAACGCCTGGCGCTCCGATTCGCCGACAAATGCCTGCACCGCGCCGTTGGTGCCCCGATAAACGGAAGCCGCCGTCCAATTGTCACGGTGTTCCGCATAAGCGAGCCGTTTCCCGCTGCTGGCCTTGACGAATTCGCCGCGCGCCCGCTCCGCCGCGCCCCACCAGATGCCGGTGTTCAAGCCGTATTCCACCCCGACCATGGCCTCCATCACATTGTGCATCTCGTCATCGGTGGCATGATCGCCGCTGGTCGAGACGTTTTGAAAGAAACTGGCGAAGTTGTCGAAATTTCCCGCGAGCTGGTGCGTGTTGCCTTCATCCAATCTTGGCTTAAGAAAGTTATACCAGAAATTTGCCGCATCCGTGTTGAGCGTGTTGCCGCCGCTGATGCGGATGTTGTTGGTGACGATGATGGAATTGGTGACCAGAAGGCCGGTGGTGTCGTAAAACTTCTGCTGGCTGGCCTGACGTTCCGCCCGGTA
>DASTWL010000048.1 GCA_035765895.1 Verrucomicrobiia bacterium
CCGGCGCCAGGTGTCGTAACCCAAACTCACCCCGGAGCGCGCGTGCAGCAGGGTGCGGAAATCCGCGGGCTCGCGGCGGCGCACCTCCGCCGCCAGCGCGTCCTGGGTGCGGGCCAGCTTTTCTTCGAAGTGACGGGTCCAATCCACGGCCCGGGCCGGACGACGGCTGGCGCACTGCTCCACGATTTCCACTTCACCGAAGCGGCCGAGCACTTCCGGTTTGCGCTCCTCCCAGAACGCATACTCGAGCGCCAGCGGCACATAAGCGGCCGTGGCACCGCGTTCCGGCAGATGGCCAAGGCCCGCGCGGAATCGGGCCGGACGTTCGCGGGCGTCGGCAAACCGGCCTTGCGGCGTCAGCCACAAAATGGGGTCGGAGCGCTGCAACAACTCGTTTGCCACGCGCCAAAACTGCGCCGCGCCGCGGACGTGGTTTTGTTCAACGCCAAAAAAGCCGAGCCGCGCGAAGAAGCGGTATTGCGCCAGCGCCGTCGCATCGATTGGCGCAAAAGCGGGGCGGCCGGGAAAGCAGCGTTGCTGCAGCAGCAGGCACACGAGCGGATCCCACCACGACGCGTGATTCACATAAACGACCAGTGGCAGGCCGGGCACGTGCGGCGGCTCGCCCGCCACGGACAGGCGCACGGTATGAAAATGCCGGGCTACAAACCATCGGCTGTAAACCGCAAAGGCGCGCAACAACCAGGGCGAAACCCGCGGCAGGGTGGAAGTCGCCACTGAAGTTGGCTGCGCGCGCGGGGCGGCGGGTTTGCACGCCGGCAGCGGCAACGCGTCACGCGTTGCGGCCAGTGGAACCAGCCGTGCGGCGGCGGATGTTGACGGCGCGTTCACAACCATGCTCAAGCGGCCACGAGTTCGGCGGATTGCGGCGAGGTCTTGATTGTGCGCTGCGCACGCGGTGGCGGAACAAGGCCGTCCTGATGAAGCCGGTCGGCGGCAATCCAGCCGGACATCATCACCATCGGCATGCCAGGTCCGGGATGCGCCGAGCCGCCGGCCAGATACAGCCCCGGCACGTCGGGACTGTGGTTCGCCGGCTTGAATGCGCCCAGCAAACGTCCGTGGCTGGCCAGTCCATAAATCGCGCCATGCAACACGCGGTAGCGGTCGTTGATGTCCTGCGGCGTCAGCACGTCCTCGCACACAATGCGATTTTCGATGTCGGACATGCCGCCGGTCGTTTTGAGCTTGTCGAGAATGGTGCGGCGATAGGTGGGCAGCATCTGCCGCCAGTCGTGACCGGGCCGCAGATACGGCGTGTGGACGAGCACATAAAGCGCGTCGCCGCCGCGCGGTGCGACGCCGGGTTCCGTTTGGGCCGGCGCGGCCAGGTAGCAGGTCGGATCCGGCGCGGGCTCGCCACGATTGTAGATGAAGTCGAACTCCTCATGCGGATCACGGCTGAACACGAAGTTGTGATGCGCCAGGTGCTCGTAACGGCGGTTCAAACCCAGATAGAGCACCACGCCCGAACAGGCGGCCTCGTAGTTGCGCCGTTGGAAGAACGCGCTTTCGGCCGGTTCACCGTGCAGCAGTTCGCTGTGGGTGCGGACGACGTCGCTGTTCGCCACCACCGCCGCAAGCGGAACCGTCGCGCCGTTGTCGGTGACGACGCCCTGCACGCGGCCGTCCTGCGTCACAATCCGTTGGATGCCGGTGTTCAGGCGGAATTCGACGCCGAGTTCACGCGCCAGCCGGGCCAGCGCCAGTGGCACGGCGCGCGTGCCCCCCATCGGATACCACACGCCTTCGCCGGTTTGCATGTGCGCGATGCCGCACAGCACGGCGGGCGACGCAAACGGCGACGAGCCGACATATTGCGTGAAATGATCGAGCATCTGCGAGACGCGCGCGTCGGGCACAAATGAGCGGATGGCGCCGGCCACGGTGCGGTGCATGCGCATGGCCAGCACGTCACCGAGCGTCGCCGCCTTGAATGAATTTGACAGGTTGAACATGTCGCCCAAGCCGCCGACGGATTTGTAAAAAAAGAATTTGTTCGAAATGCGGTCGAGCCGCGCGCTCCATGCGAGGAAGCGCTGATAGCTATCCGCGGTGCCGCCGGCGGGCGCGAACGCGTCCAGTTCACGGCGCATGTGCGATTCATCCTGCCAGAGGTCCAGCACCGAGCCGTCGTTGAAGAAGCTGCGCCACTGCGGGTCCAGCCGCACGAGTTCGAGGTAATCCTCCAGCGGCCGGTCCGCCTCGGCAAAAATGCGCCGCAACACCGACGGCAGCGTCAAAATCGTCGGCCCCATGTCGAAGCGGAAACCCGCGCGCTCCAGCACCGCGGCCTTGCCGCCGAGCCAGGGATTCTTTTCGAAGACAATGACCTGGTGGCCGCGCGCGGCGAGCGTGCAGGCGGCGGCAAGGCCGCCCAGACCACTGCCAATGATGCCAATTTTGGGTTCGTTCATAATGTCTTCGGGTGCGTGTTGATTCCGGTTGCAGTTGAGTCGAACGGAGCGGCTGCGGGATTCGGCGGTTGCGGCGGCCGGGACCGTGCGGCGCGCCAGCGGTTCAGGCCGAGCCGGGCCAGCGCTTTCGCGGCGCGCCAGCGGACGGCAAGGCTGCGGCCGTGGGCGGCCAGCAGGTAATTTCGGAAGAGCGCGTCGTCATCGCCGTTCGGTGCGTCCAGGTGCGGCAAAAAGCGGGAACGGCGCACCGCCACGACCTTGGGGATGGTCATTTCAAGCAGGCCCTCCGCACCGCGGGTGACGCCGAAGCCGCTGCGTTGACGGCCGCCGAAGGGCACGCGCGGATCGGCGCTGGGCACAATGACGTCGTTGATGATGACGACGCCGGCGTTCACGCGTTCCGCGAGTTCGCGTGCAAGGAATTCATCACGGCTGAAAATCGTGGCGCCAAGGGCGTAAGGGCACTGGCGCGCCATCTCAATGGCTTCGTGATCGTCGTCCACCGTTACCAGCGACATGACCGGGGCAAACACGTCCTCGTGCAGCAGGCGCATCGACGTGGAGGCGCCGGCGACCACCAGGGGCGGCAGGCAATCGCCGGTGATCAGCAGCTGACCACTCAACAGGTGCGCGCCTTGGGCCAGCGCATCCGCCAGCACGCGGTGCAATTCGGGCTTCAACTTAAGCGGCGGGGCGGCTTCGGTCGTGCCGCGCAACGCGGTGGCCAGCCGGCCTTCGAGTTCGGTGGCCATGGAGCGGTGCACGAAGATGCGGCGCGGCGCGATGCAGGTGGCGCCGTTGTTGAGCCGCAGGCCGAAGCACAGGCAGCACACGGCCAGATCCAGGTCGGCGTCAGCGCGGATGAACACTGCGTCGCAGCCGGACAATTCCATCGTTGCCGGGACGAGCCGGGGAGCAAGTTCACCGAGCACAGCCGCGCCGCTGGGGGCCGAGCCGGTCAGGAACACTTTGGCCACGCCGCCTTCGTAGGCGCCCCGCGCGGCCTCCGGGGATTCCGGCAACACATGGATCAGGTGGTGGTCGAAACTTGCGTGGTGCAGCAGGTCGGCCAGCGCGTGCGCGGCGGCTGAGCCGCCTGCGCCGGGTTTGAGGAGCACGGCGTTGCCGGCCACGAGCGCCTGCAGCACCTGCACGCCGGGAATGAACAAGGGATAATTCGACGGCGCGATGATGAGCACCACGCCGCGGGGTTCGTGGCGGATTTCACTGCGCACGCCGTTCAACCACAGCGGCCGGCCGCGCCGTCCCAACACCCGGGGCGTAAGGACAGGTCCGGCACAACGCTCCAGAAAGCGGCAGGCGTCGGCCAGCGGAATCACTTCGGCGGTCAATGCTTCGGCGGGCGGCCGTTGCCGCGCCTGTGCCGACGCGCGGGCGAGGCGCGCAGCGTGTTCGGCGAGCAAACCACGGAACTGCCGCAACAACTCCACCCGCCGGCGCAGCGGCGTGCCCGCCCACGCGCGTTGCGCCATGGTGGCGGAACGCGCCGCGGACACACCGGTGGCCCGGGCGTCAATGCCTTCGGGCGTGGGCCGGCGGACGGACGTGGTGAGCGGTTCAGGCATAAGCAAATTCAACGGGCCGCGAGGGTGGTGGGCGGTTCGAGCGCGGGCAGGTGGGCCGCGCGCGGCGTCAGTTTGCGGGCGTCGTGCGGCACGCCCAGGTCTTCCAGCAACAGCCGCGCCGTGATGCGCGCCGATTCATAGATCACCGGCAGCCCACTGCCCGGATGCGTGCCGCCGCCGACCAGATAAACGGCATCGAGGTCTTCAAAGCGGTTGCGCGGGCGCAGATGCAGCAGTTGATCGAGGCTGTGCGCGAGATTGAACGTGGCGCCGCGGTGGATTTCATAGCTCGTGTCCCACTCGACGGGCGTGATGATGCGCTCGTAACGAACGCGGCCTGCGAGGTCGCCGTAGCCGGCCTTGGCCATCTGGCGGTAAAGCAATTCCCGAAACCGGCTGCGTTCGCTGGACCAGTCCACATTCGGGTGCTGGTGCGTGACGGGAGCCAGCACGTAAAGGGTGCTGTGGCCTTTGGGGGCCAGCGTCGGGTCGGTGGCGCAGGCGTTTTGCACGTAGAAGCTCGGATCCTCGCTCAGCACGTGCCGGTTCTCGATGTCATCGAGATTCTTCACGTAGTCGTCGGCGATGTGAATGGTGTGATGTGGCAGGTCGAAGGTGCCTTCGACGCCGAGATACATCATGAAGGTGGAGCAGGAGAATTTCTTCCTCGCAAGTTTGCGGTCCGTCCAGCGCCGCCGCAACCGGTCCGGCACCAGCCGGGTCATGGCGCGGGCGAAGTCGGCATTCACAATGACCGCATCGGCGCGGTGAATGCCCGTCGGCGTGCGCACGCCGACGGCTTTCCGGCCGGCGAAGAGCATCTCTTCGACCGGTTCATTCAGGCGGATCTCGACGCCGAGTTCCTCGCCCACGCGCGCCATGGCGCGGGACACCGCCCCGCAGCCGCCGCGGGGATGCCACACACCGTATTCGTATTCGAGAAAGCTCAGAATCGAAAACAGGCTCGGACAGCGGAACGGCGACATGCCGAGGTATTTGGACTGAAAACAAAAGGCGAGCCGCACGCGTTCATCACGGAAAAAGCGTTTCAGATAGGTGTCCACCGATTCGGTGGGGTGCAGTTTGGGCAGCAGTTTGAACAGGCGCAGGTTGATGACATCCTGCCAGCCGAGGAACGGCGTCTCGAGGCACGGTTCGAACAAGGCCAGCTTCGTGCGGTTCTCGGCGATGAACCGGCGGAAGCCCGCCGCATCGGCCGGCGCAATGCTCGCGATCTGCCGTTCCATTCGCACCGGATCGGCCGTCGCGTCAATCTTGCCGCCCGCGCCAAATTGAATCCGATATTGCGGATCGAGCCGGAGCAGTTCGACTTCGTCCCGCAAACGACGTCCTGCGGCGCCGAAGATTTCCTCCAGCACGCGGGGATAGAGAAAGAACGTCGGACCGAGATCGAACTTGTAGCCCTCGGCTTCCAGGGTGGACGTGCGGCCGCCGACGTGCGGCAGGCGTTCGAGCACGGTGACCTTCAACCCGGCCGAGGCGAGCAGCATGGCCGACGCGAGACCGCCGGGACCGGCGCCGATGATGATGACGTGTTTCGACATGGTTCAGGGTTTGTTGTGAACTTGACGCACGAGGGGGGTGAAGGTCGTTTCGACAAAGGCAATCAGCACGCGCCGCAACTGCGGCTGGCGCAGCTGGACGGGGACGGCCGGCGTTTCGGTAAATTGAACACGCAACGTCTTCTCGCCGGTGCGGTGCAGTGTCAGCGCCGGTTGTCCGGCTGCTTCGAAACATTCGGTGTAGGCGATCATAAGCTTCCTACGGGGATGGGTTGGATGATTGGCGCGCGCCCGTCCGCCCGCGCGGGCAAGTTTGTCTCCGGGTCACGCACCGCCGGGTGCGGCAGCCGGCACAGGGTGGGGGCGATTTTCTGATTTGAAGGCTCGGCCATGGCTCGATGATTGTTACTGTGTTGGTTTACTTGTCTCATGTTTGTCTATAGTTGTCAAATGTTTGTTTAATATTGTGGAAAGCGATTGCTTCAGGCTTATTTTTGGCATTATTTGTTTATTATCAGATCGTAACGACGATTTATTGTTCGCTATTGGAAACAAAAACTTGAATTCGTCTATTTTGTGTCTAACTTGCCGGCGTATGTCAGACCTGCGGCACGAAATCAAGGCGGTGGCCAAACGGACGGGCCTGAGTCCGCACGTAATTCGCGTGTGGGAGAAGCGCTATGGCGTGGTGAAGCCGGTCCGCACGGAAACGAACCGCCGGCTGTATTCGGACGCCGAGATCGAGCGGTTGGAGTTGTTGCATCAGGCCACGCGCCTCGGGCACAACATCAGTCAGGCGGCGAAGCTTTCGATGGAGAAATTGCGCGAGCTGGTCGCGACGCCGGCGAGCCCGCGGGTCGTGGGGCCGGAGGCGACGGAATCCGCCCAGGCCGATGCGAAGCTGGTCAATGAATGCCTCAGGGACGTTCGCGACCTCGATGCGCCGGCGCTGGACCGGGCGCTGGAGCGGGGGATGGTGCGCCTGGGGCACATGGGTTTTTTGAACCGCATTGCCGGTCCGCTGTGCCAGCGTGTGGGAGATTTGTGGCGCACGGGCGAATTGACGGCCGCGCACGAACACTTTTTGAGTGCAGCTCTGCGCACCTTTCTGGGCCAGAGCACCCGGCAATTCCCCCAGCCGGAATCCGCGCCGTGCCTCGTCGTCGCCACGCCCGCCGGTCAACTGCACGAGCTGGGCGCGGTCATGGTTGCCGCGGCGGCGTCCAATCTGGGCTGGCGGGTGACGTATCTGGGCACCAGTTTGCCGGCGGCGGAAATTGCCGGCGTGGCGACGCAGAACAAGGCGCGCGCCGTGGCGTTGAGCCTGGTGTATCCCGAGGACGATGCCGGGTTGGGCGAGGAACTGGCGAAGCTGCGCCGCTATCTGCCCGCAGACATCAAAATCATCGCCGGCGGCCGCGCGGCGGAGGCGTATCGCGACCCGTTAAGCCGCATTGGGGCGTTGCGCATCGCGGATTTGATCGGCCTGATGACCACGCTGGACGACCTGCGCAAACGCAACGGTCACGGCTGACCCCGTCCAAAGTGGGCGGCCGTGCTCAGAGCTTGGTTTTGATGCCGCAGGCTCGCATGACGCACCACCCGCGCAGCGCCTCAAACAACACAAACGCGGCGGACACGAGCAGGACCAGTCCGAGCCACCAGAGAAAGAACAGCGTGATCACCCCGGCGACGAGCAACATCAATCCGGAGATGCCGCGGGCGAGGCGGCCTTTGTTGTCAATATTACGGGCGAAAAAATTTGCCATGGCGAATCAATAGCACATTCCCGTTGCCTCGCAAATCCACCGCTTTCTGTATGCGCCTGTTTACCTTCACCACTGACCTTTGGCTGCCGCGCGCTCCTGGGGAGATTTTTCCGTTCTTCGGGGACGCTCGCAATCTCCAGGCCATCACGCCGGCGTGGCTGGATTTTCAAATCGTGACGCCCGGCTCCATCACCATGCAGGCGGGCACGTTGATTGATTACCGCCTGCGGGTGCATGGCGTGCCGCTGCGCTGGCGGACGCGCATCAATGTGTGGGAGCCGCCGCATCGTTTCGTGGACGAGCAATTGCGCGGGCCTTATCGCCAATGGCTCCATGAGCACACATTCGCGGAGCAGAACGGGGGCACGCTGGCCCGCGACGTCGTGCGTTACGCCGTGCCGGGCGGTGCGCTGGTGAACTGGCTGTTCGTGCGGCGCGACGTGGAACGCATTTTCATCCACCGCCAGGCAAAACTGCGGGAGCGTTTCGGCTGAAGGCTTGCGCGGCGCCTGCACAGGCGCGAGAGTGGCGGAATGAAAGAGTGGCTCAACGCGAATACGCTGTTTGCTTCGCTGATTTGGGGCTCGATTGGGTTTGGCTATTTCGTTTACGGCAAGAAGCAGGCCGCCATGATCCCGCTCATCGGCGGGATTGCAATGATGGCGGTCTCCTACATGATCGCCAACTGGCTGTGGATGTCGGCCGTCAGCATCGGCTTGATCGTCGGCGTGTGGCTGCTGGTGCGGCAGGGGTATTGAGCCGGGCGGTTGCGCCGCGCCGCGCCTGGTGGCCGTTCAGTTTGTCGCAGGCGGGCGCAGTCACGTCCGCCCGCGACCACCGAACCTTTTACGCGACCATGACGAGGGCGTCTTCTTCCTCGTGGGCGGGCCGATCGCGTTCCTCCATGCGTTGGCGCATCTTCTTCAACGCCTGTTCCTGAATCTGCCGGATACGCTCGCGGGTCACGCCAAAGCGCGCGCCGATCTCTTCCAGCGTCTTTTCTTCATCGCCATTCAGGCCGAACCGCAGCGCCAGAATCGCGCTTTCGCGCTCGGACAGCGTGCCGAGGATTTCGCGCACGAGGCTGGTGTCCACCTCCTGGGCCAGTTGATCGACCGGCGACGCCGCATTGGGATCGGCCACCAGTTCCGCGAAGCGGCTCGAATCATCGTCGCCCACAGGTGCGTCAAGCGACACCGGCGCCCGGGAAGCGTCGCGATACTGTCGCACCCGGCGTGCGTCCAGATCCACCGCGTGGGCGAGTTCTTCGTCCGTGGGTTCCCGGTCCAGTGTCTCGCGCAGCTTCATTTCGGCACGGCGCAAATCCGCCACGCGATCCACGACATGCACGGGCAGGCGGATGGTTTTGGACTGGTTGGCCAGCGCGCGTTTGACGCTTTGCTTGATCCACCACGACGCGTAGGTGGAGAGTTTGGCGCCCTTGCCGGGGTCAAACCGCTCCACGCCTTTCATCAGGCCGATGTTTCCCTCGTTGATGAGGTCCAGCAGCGGCACGCCGAGCCCTTCGTAATCACGGGCGATCTTCACGACCAGGCGCAGGTTGGCCTTGATCATCTGTTCGCGCGCCGCCGCGTCGCCCTTCTGAATGCGTTTGGCCAGGGCAATCTCCTCCTTGGGCGTCAGCAGCTTCACCTGTCCGATTTCCCGCAGGTAGAGCTGGAACGCATCGCCGCGCACCGATTCCGGCAAGGCCGGCACCGGTTCCAATTCGGCCGAGGCCGCGGGCGCGGCAGTGACCGTGGCGGCGGTCCGGACCAGCGGCTGGCCGCGGCGAGTCGCGACTGACCGGGCCCGCTTGTCTGTAGCCGTCCGGGTGGTTGACGATGATTTTTGCTTCAAGAGTCTTTTCATGAGTCAGGTTCGCTTTCCCGTGTTTCGGCAAGGTCCACGCGGGATTTGTTCAAACTTCCACCAGCACCTCCGTCTTCGGGAAGCGCACTTTCGCGGCGGTGGCGTATTTGTCCGTCGCCGCCCGGTAGCCGGCCGGTGATTCTTCGAGCGCTGCCCAATGGGCCGCGCTGATTTTCTTCTGCGGGTCGAATTGTTTGGTGGCGTAACGCCGCTTCAACTGCGTGAGCAGGGTGTTCGGACTGATGGTTGTCATGGCGGCAATGTTCCTTTCAAAGAGGGTGCGTCATTCGTTTTGGCGGTGAAACATCAGGCGGGCGCCAACAGTCCCTCCAGCCGGTCCACAATCGCGCGCTTGCCGGTGACGCCGACACTTTGATGCCGGACCTCGCCGCCCGCGAAATAGAGCAGGGTGGGGATGGATTGAATACCGAACCGGCCGGCCAGGCCGGGGTTCTCATCGACGTTCACCTTCGCCACCTTGGCGCGTCCGGCCAGTTCGGCCGCCACCTCGTCGAGGACGGGGGCGAGCATCTTGCACGGTCCGCACCACGCGGCCCAGAAGTCCACCAGCACCGGCTCGGCGGACTGCAACACTTCGGTTTCAAAGTTTGTCTCGTTGACTTCAATGGTCGGTTTCATGACGCAATTTCGGTTTGTTCTGGTTTGTGATGGCCCGGCGCGGCGAATTCACGCTGCGTGGGCGGAAAGAGTTTGCCCGGCTTGAATCCGTTGCTGGCGCGCCCGCCAGACGGTGAGGTTGCGAACTTTCTCGCCGGCCAGTTCGGGAAATACGAGTTGCGGATAACCGGTCAACCACGCCTCGGCTTCGGCCTCGTTCAAGGCGAGCCGCACGAGCCGTTCCTGTGCCGTGCGTGTCGCACGCGCCTCGTCCAGGATGGCCTCCTTCACCCGGCGCAACTGCGCGAGCAACTTGTGGCATGCACCCAGGCACGTCGCGGTCCAGGTGGTCCGCGGGTGGAAATTCGATCGGCCGGTTTCGATGGACTGTTCGTTCATACGCATTTGTCTTCTCCCCTATATGTAATCAAAATTGTTACACTATCGCACAAAAAAAGAGGCTGTCACCTGACTTTTTTTGCATTGCAGACGCCGGAGGCTTTGACCGTTTCAATCAGGCCCGCCAGCGTCGTTCGGGCCAGGTCTTCTTCCAGCGCGCGCTGGGCGGATGCGAACACCTTGTCCAGCGCGGCGCGGATGCAATGGCCCACCGGACAGGCTTCGTTGGGTTTTTTGGCCGGCGTGGCAAACGATTCGGAATCTTCAACGGCCCGGTAAATCTCGGCCAGATTGATGCGGGCGGGCGAACGGCTCAGCCGTGAGCCGGAGCCTGCCCCTTTGCCGGTTTCAACCAGCCGGGCCCGCTGCAGGTCGAGCAGCAGCCGCCGGATGATGACCGGATTTGTGTTCACGCTGCCGGCCAGCATGGCCGACGTGACGCGATCCCCTTCCTTGTAGGCCAGGACGGTCATCACGTGCACGGCAACGGCAAAGCGACAGCTTGTTCTCATACCAACAAACGATAAGTAACAATATGGGTTACAATTGTCAAATAATGTTTTGGTTCTTTCGCAATTATGCCGCTGGCAGCGTGTTGCCCAATCGTCACCGCGAGTTCACGCGCCTGACGTTGCGGCGCCGGCAAATGGGCGCATTGTGGCCGCCGCCATGAGCAAGCGCATACTGATTGTTGATGACGAGGCGGATTTCCGGGAACTGCTCCGGTATCACCTGGCCGGGCCGGGTTGTGATGTGATGGTGGCTGGCAACTTTGCCGCCGCCATGGTGGCGGCCCAATCCCGGCCGGATTTGATCCTGCTGGATCTCATGTTGCCGGACGTGGACGGATTGTCGCTGTGCGAGGCGTTGAAGACGCAGCCTGCCCTGGTGGACGTCCCCGTCTGGGTCATCAGCGCGGCGCATTCGCAGCCGATGCGGGAAATTGCCCGGGCCGCGGGCGTCGAGGAGTTTTTCAGCAAACCGATTGATTTGACTGCGCTCAAGGCGCGGTTTCAACAATGGCTGAATCCCGAAGCCCAAGTGGTCGCGGCGGACGATCGTGATTGAAGGGTGCCACGATTTCAGGGGCGCGGCGGAACCGTATTGGTTTCAGCCAGCAAACGCCTGGCTTCGCCGATTACTGTATCCCATTGAAACGCGGGACCGGGATCGATTTTGTTCGTGGTGAGATGGTAATGGCCCAGCACGCCGTGGAAGTTGGCGAGCGCGTCGTCCGGCAGTTTTTGCAGCGGCACCTGCCCGTGTTCATCCCGCGGGCAGTCGCACTGAATCTGGGGCAATACCCGGCACAGCGTGGCAACCAGGTGGGATAACGCTTGGTATTGCTCGGGAGTAAAATCGTATTGCATGAGCAGCCGGCCCTGGACCTCATTCGTGACCGCGTCCGCGCGCGCGGGCCGGGGCGTGAAATTCGCCGTGCGCAGTCCGCCATCGCCAAAGCGGGCGGGCAGGGTGACTCGGACCTGGCCGTCGGGATCACGCGCATACCATTGGTCCAGCGGACCGGATGCGTCGGGCGGATACGCGCCGATGTTGGCAATTTCGATGCCGATGGAGCGGTCGTTCGCGCCGCCGGCATGCCGCGCGCGCTCCTTCACATCGAGCGTCTGGTAAATCGTTCCGTCCAGATCCACCATGAAGTGAACGCTCAAATCGCGCACGTCATGCAGCACCTTGAAGCACTGGCGGCTTGTGCCCGCGACGTCGTAATGCATCACAATCTGATCAATGCAGCGTTGCAGGGTTGGCAAATCCCAGCCACCGCCGCGCACGCGTTCACGCTCTTCGGGCGTCAGGGGGCCGCCGCGTTGGTCGTAACGGTTGGGCGAGTCAAAGCCGGCGCCGGCCTCCTGCGTGGCCTGCCAGGATGCTTCATCGGGCGGACTGAAACGGCGCTCGACGCGGTAGGCATCGTAACCGCCCGGATCCAGCCACAGCACGACGGGTGAGCCGGTGTGGACAAACTCGCCGGCCACGACGATTTCATCGCCCGTTCGGGGAGCGATGGTGCCGGGCACGGGCACATTGGCTGGCGGAGGCGTGATTGCGGGCGCGGCTTCAATTTGCAGCACCCGTGCGGGCGCGGGCGAGATTGCCAACGGCCCGGCAATTTCGTTGGTGAGGCCATTCTCCGTCGCGTTTTGCGCGGCCGATTGCGAGGCGTTGTGAGTGCGGCAGCCCGCCGAAATCAACCACAGGCCAAGCAGGGGAATCAACGTCTTGATGTGCATGTGCGATAAACGAGGAACAACTCATCGCCGACGCGCCGGGCCGACTCAAGCTGCAAACGCGCCGCGCGGGCAAGGCGGGCAACGCCAAGGCCGTCTGCAATCGTGGGGGCGTGTCGCCCGCCGATGACGCGGGGGCACACCGTGAGATGCAGTTCATCCACCAGCCCCGCGCGGAAGAGCGCGTCGTTCAGTTCACCGCCGCCTTCGCACAGGAGGCGTTTGACACCGTGTTGTTCGCGCAGCCAGCACAAGGCGGCGCGCAGGTTGAGTTCCGTGCGGCCGAAAACCTTCACTGCGTCGGCCACGGCGCGCAGTTGTTGCCGGCGGCGGGCGCCCGCGCGGGCCGTGGTCAGCACGATGATGGGTGAAAATCGTTTGGTGAACAGATGCGCCTGCGGGTTCAACGAGCCGGAGCCGGTGACAACGACGCGCAGGTTGTATTCAGCGAGCCCGCGGCGCCGGCGGAGCCGGCGAAACTTCGCGCCGCCCGGCCCGAGGCTGATGCGGTTGAGATCCACGGTGCGCGCGCCGCACATCACGGCGTCGGCGGTGGCGCGCAGTTCATGGAGATGCGCCTGGTCGCGCGCGCTGCTGAACGAGGAAACCACGCGATTGGTCGTGGCGATCTTGCCGTCCGCCGTCATGGACATGTTTACCAAAACGAACGGACGGCATGCCGGGCCGGCGCCGCGCCGCGCCGCGCCGTTGCTTGGTGCGCGTTTCGTTTTCATTGAATGAACATGGCGTCTCCGTAGCTGAAGAACCGGTAGCGCTCGCGCACCGCTTCGGCGTAGGTGCGCAGTATGAGTTCACGGCCGCGCAATTCACCGGGCGCCGCGAACGCGCTGACCAGCATCAGCAGCGTGGAGCGTGGCAGGTGAAAGTTCGTCAGCAGTGCGTCCACCAGCGCAAACGGGCGCGGCGGATGGATGAAGATGCGGGTGCGGCCGGCGCCCGCCACCAGCCGGCCGTGATGCTGTTCGGCGACGCTTTCCAGCACGCGCACGCAGGTCGTGCCCACGGCGATGACGCGCCGGCCTTCGCTTTTGGCGTTGTTCACCAGTGCGGCGGTGGCTTCACTCACAACGAATCTCTCTTCATGCATGATGTGTTCTGCAATCGCTTCCGCCTTCACGGGCGCGAAGGTTCCGAGCCCAACGTGCAAGGTGACGAAACCGATATGGATGCCGCGGGCACGGAGTTCATCCAGCAACTGCGGTGTGAAATGCAAGCCGGCGGTGGGTGCCGCCACGGAGCCGGGCAGTTGCGCAAAAACAGTCTGGTAGCGTTCCCGATCGGCTGCGCTCGTGGCGCCCGCGACGCGCGCGATGTAGGGCGGCAGGGGCATTTCGCCCAGTTCATCAAGCTGGTCCAGGATGTTCCGCGCCCCGGCAAAGCGCAGCCGCCGATGTCCCTCCGGGTTGATCGCCACCACGTCCGCGACGATCTCGGTCGGCGTGCCGGTGTGATCGCAAATGTGCATCCGCGTGCCCGGGCGAGCCCGTTTGCCGGGCCGCAACATAACCCACCAGTCGTTGGTTGCGTTTTCCTCCAGCAGGAGAATTTCAAATTTGCCGCCGGTGCGGGCGTTTGTGCCGCGTAGGCGGGCCGGGATGACGCGTGAGTCGTTCAGAATCAGTGTGTCGCCCGGGTGTAGAAAATTAACCAGATCGGGGAACCGGTGGTGACTGACTTGGTTGGTTGGTCGGTCCAGAACCAACAACCGGGACCCATCCCGGTGCTCCGCCGGCGCTTGGGCGATGAGCTCCGGCGGCAGTTCAAAGTGAAAGTCAGCAGTCCGCATGGGCCGTAACGTTATCGATTTTTGACTTTCCGTCACGCAGAAGGCGATTTCCCGCAATTTTTAGACGAATTCTTGGGTTTTTCGACTGGACTGACGGTCGTCCACCCTCGGTTGTCCACCTGACTGGCCAAAAATGTGAATAACATCTGGATAAAACCATCCGATTGCCGTTGACAGGGAGTGGGTTGAAGTGGTTAAAAATGGGGCGCGGTGGGGTAAAATGGGGTATTTGGAAAGCGGTGTGAATAAATCATGGAAGTGAACGGACAACTGGGCCGCACGTATTACAACTCGATCTATCGCCACGGCGTGGACGAGAAGCGGCGCGTTCAGATTCCGGCCATGTGGCGTCCCGCCAACGGCGGAATCGAGTTCACAGTGATTTTGTGGCCGCAATCGAATGAGGGTCCGTGTTTGCGAGTGTTGCCGCCGGATCAGATGTCGGAATTGATGCGCGATATCGACGGCATGCCCAATGGTGATCCGAAAAAGACGGTGCTCAAGCGCGTCATCGGTGGCGCCTCGGTGCAGGTGGCGGTGGACAAGGGCGGGCGCATTTGCATTCCCGATGAAATGGCGCGGGGCGCGGGGCTCAAAGATGAAGCTGTGCTCGTCGGTTTGCTGGACCGCTTTGAGATTTGGAATCCGGAACGATTCGAACGGGTGAAGGCTGCGGATGCAGTCCTGGCCCAAGAGGCATTCAAACTGATGGAATAACCATGAGCTTGGGAAAATTACTCGCCACCGGGCGCAGCCTGGTCAGCGGACCCGACGCGGGACGCTATCAGGTGGACAGTCGCAATCGATTGCCAAAATTCGGATCGGCAAAGAATCCCTTTGCCTCCACCACGCCGGCAATGCCGACGTCCGCGGAGTCGCGTCCGGCTGAGGCGTGCGAGCCGGAATTGAAACTGGAATCGGCAACTCCACTGCCGGCGCCGCAATCAGCGCCGCCTGTTGAAGCCGCCGCGGGGGCCGCAACAGTCTTGAAGAAGACGCAGCGGATTCCTGAACTTGCGGGTCTGTCGCAACGCTCGTTCGCGGCGCCGGGGGCGCGTGCAAAGTCCGCCCTGCGGTCACTGGGCGCGCGGGTGCGGGCGGTGACTGCGAAAATTTTGACGCGCGGCCGGGGCTGGCTGGGCCGGTTGCGGACGCCGCGTCCGGCAACCGCCTCCAAGTCCGTGTTTCCGCGCCTGGGCAAGCCGGCGGTGCAAACCGAGTTGTCCTTGGACAACGTCAAGGTGATGCGAAACAACCTGGAAGAATCCGATTTGGAAATTGTGACCGCGCCGACGGCCACCTGCACGCAGGTGGCACCCACGGAGCCCGTGGCCGCACCCAACCGGGGCCCGGTGCCGACCGCTTTGAAGAAGATGACCGGCCATATGGTGAGCGCGAAATCCGCGGACTGAGAGGAGCCGATGCACGGTGCCCGACTTCGCCCACAAGCCAGTGATGATGGCGGAGGTGCTGGCCGCATTGAAGCCGGAGCCGGGCGGGGTTTACGCCGACGGAACACTCGGTGGGGCTGGACACGCGGCCGCCATTTTGGCGGCGAGTTCGCCGGCTGGGCGATTGTTCGGGTGCGATCGCGATGGCGTCGCGATTGAGGCCGCGCGGCAGCGGCTGGCGGAGTATGCCGGCCGGTTTGAGCTCCGGCAGGGCAACTACGCGGAACTCGCGGACTGGGTGGCGGCTGGCAGTTGCGACGGCGTGTTGCTGGATCTGGGCGTGAGCTCGCCGCAACTGGACGTCGCGGAGCGCGGATTCAGTTTTCAGCAGGACGGGCCGTTGGACATGCGCATGGACCGTTCGCAGGGCCGGACGGCGGCGGACCTGGTGAACAGCGCGGGCGCCGAGGAACTGGCGCGGATTTTCTGGCAATACGGTGATGAACATCAATCGCGGCGGTTTGCGCGGGCGATTGAACAGGACCGGCGGGTCCGGCGCTTTGCGACGACGCGCCAGCTGGCGGGGTTGATTGAGCGGCTGAGCCCGCGGGCGGGTCGCAAGGCGCATCCGGCCACGAAAGTTTTTCAAGCCCTGCGCATCGCGGTGAACGACGAGGTCGGCTCCTTGGAACGGGGACTGGTGGCGGCATTGAAGATTTTGAAGCCGGGCGGCCGGCTGGCGGTCATCACGTTTCATTCGTTGGAGGACCGCATCGTGAAGGAATTTGGCCGGGACCGGGCGCGCGACTACGAGTTCGACGG
>DASTWL010000049.1 GCA_035765895.1 Verrucomicrobiia bacterium
ATGACGACTACCAGAATCCGCCCAAGGGCATCGTCGAACATTGCATGGAAGGTCCGTATATGTTCAAGCGGCGGGGCATCTACTATTTGATGTATTCAGACAACATGTGTCAGGACTCGACCTACAACGTCAAATATTCCACCGGCACATCGCCCACCGGTCCGTTCACGTATGATCCGGCGAAGAATCCCATTCTGGAAACCACCGACGACGATACGGTGGACGGCCCGGGGCATCATTCGATGCTCGTGGATGGCGACCGGGTGTTCATTGTTTATCACCGGCATGACAACCCACACGATCCGGATGGTGCCCACCGCCAAACCTGCATTTCGGAGCTGCATTTCAACGCCGACGGTTCGATCAAAAAAGTTGAGCCAGACCATCTGGGCGTGGGTTACCTTGCCCCGTCCACCGTTCGCGACTCCAACCTGGCGCTCGGCAAACCGGTGACGGCCTCGTCTTATCTAAGTCCGGATTTCAGACCTGAATACGCGGCGGACGAAAACAACGGCACCCTTTGGAAAGCGGCGGACAAAAATTATCCCCAATGGTTGCAGGTGGACCTGGGCAAGAAATCGCCGGTCCGGCGGGTCGAGACGGAATTTCAGTATCCGCAGGTGACGAACCGTTACTTGATCGAATGCTCCAACGACGGCCGGCGCTGGCAGACTTTTGCTGATCGCCGGCAAAACGCCCAGCCGGGCATCATGATTGACCGGGGCGACGCGCAGGCACGCTACGTCAAAATTACCCTGCTCGGACAAAACTCGGGCCGTCCCGACCAGTGGGCCGCGCTGTGGGGATTCAGAGTTTATGACGGCATCGACCGGCCCAATCAAGCGCCCGTGGTGAAGCTTGGGTCCACCCTGCATCTCAACTTCCGTTACCCCACGGTCACCCTCGAAGCGACCGTTCACGATGACGGCCTGCCGAACGGGCCCCTGGCGCTCGCGTGGAGCAAGGTGAGCGGCCCGGGCAACGTCACGTTTACACATCCGGAGCGTGTGCGCACCGGCGTTGCCGTGGACCGGCCCGGCAAATATGTGCTGCAACTGACGGCTGACGACGGCCAGCTAAAGGGCAGGGGCACGCTGGAAGTTGATTTCGCCGCGCCTACGGAGCGCATCCTTGACTACAGTTTCGATGAAGCGAGCGGCGCCATTGCGAATGACTTTAGCGGCAATGGCCAGGATGCCGTTTTGCGGGACGGCACCACGCGCAGCTTGGGGATGCACGGGCGGGCCATTTACCTGGACGGAGTGAATGACTATGTGGCTGTTCCCGCCCTCGGTGCGTTGAAGTGCGCCACCATCGCGGCGTGGATCAATCCCCGTGTCGTGCGTCCCAATACGGGCGTCTTCTGTTCCACCGGGACGGGGCGGGGAGCCTTGCGATTGACGGTCAACGGGAACGGGGCCGTGCAGTTGGCCGTCGAAGGCGCTGCGCCTCAGGCCTCCGAGTTTCGCTTTGCGCCGGACCAGGCCGGGGAATGGCGACACGTCGCGGTAACGTATGATTCGGAGGCCAAGACGGTGGCGTTCTACATCGACGGCAAGCTGGATGTCCAACGGCCCCTGAAGGAAGCTCCCGCTCTCCAACTTGCCACTCCTCTGCGGCTGGGCGGCGCCAATTCCGGAGCGCACAACTTCAGCGGGGAAATTGACGACTTCCAACTTCACGAACGCGTGCTGTCGGCGCGTTCCATCGCCCGCCTCGCCCGGCGGTCCTCGTTCGTGAGCGTGGCGGAGGCGCGCCGCCTCAAGGATGGTCAATCCGTGGCCCTGGTAAGCAAGCCCGTGACGTTTGCAGCCGCCAATCCGCTCAGCTTGGAGCGTTCCACAGATTTCTTCTATGTGGCTGATCGCGATGGCCGGGCTGGTCTCCGGGTGGAGGATGGAAAGGTCGGACCGGACAAAGTGCGGGCCGATGCTTGTGCCAGTTTCACCGGGATTTTGCGGACCAAGGCCACCGGCGAACGTTATGTTGAATTGACGTCCACACCGACGGTGGGCGCCGCCCGGCCGGTCGCCGCGCAGACAATCAAAATTGCGAACTGGCCGACGGCCATTGGCTGTCCGGTCCGGATCGAGGGCGTGGTGAAACAAATTGCGGCCGATGGCCAGTCGTTGATCATGAGCGACGGCTCCGAAACGGGTGAAGTCAAAGTCATTACGGGTGACGCCACGCCACGGACGAAGCTCGAATCGGGCAACTCCATCGCGGTTGTGGGGGTTGTGAGTTGCGAGGACGTCCCCCGGCGACCGGTGATTTGGACGAGCGAATTGACGCGGCTAAGTCCGCCCGCCACGGATGTGCTGGCGGTTTATTCCTTCGAGGGAACCGGTGAAACTGCGCAGGATTCGTCCCCGAATCATCAGGATGCCCGGCTGCTGGGCGGGGCGACGCGCACGGCCGGCAAAGCGGGCCAGGCGCTGCAACTGGATGGGGAGCATGGCTATCTGCAACTGCCGGACCTCGGACAGCAAACCGCGGTGACGGTTGCCTTGTGGGTGAACTTGGCTGACTATGCCAAGGATACTTTCGCATCGGTGCTCCATTGCGATGGCTGGAACTGGGGGGACTTCCATTGGAACGTGGCCGCTGACAATCATAAACTGAACGCCTACCTGAATGGCATCGGCGAGCTGCATTCGCAGTTCCAGTTTACGCCCGACAAGCTGGGCCAGTGGGTGCATGTGGCGCTGACTTATGACGCCAGGGCGCGCAGTCTCCGGCTGTATGTCAATGGGGTCGAGGAAGCGGCTTCCGGGATCGAAGCTCCCCGCGCCGTAAATCTCTCCCACGTCAAGGTGGGTTGTTGGGAAGGGCATGCCCGCTTCTGGAAGGGCGCCTTGGATGAAATCCACTTTTACAACCGGGCACTGACGGCCGCCGAGATCCGCAGCCTGGCGGCCGCCGCTCCGGCAAATCCATGAGCCAGCCGTTCAACCAAAAATTCACCAATCATTGATCATGTTCATGCGCATACCTGCAGTTTGTCTTTGTCTCACAATCGGCGTTTCCAGCCTCCCGTTGGCCGCTCCGGCGGCGGAAACGCGGTGGGCGGTAGAGCCCGTTGTTCCCAGCGCTCAACAGTTGTTCGCGCCCGGCGCGGTGCGTTTGTTGGACGGTCCCTTCAAGGATTTGCAGGCTGCGGATCTTGCCTATCTCCTCCGGTTGGAGCCGGACCGGTTGCTTGCCCAGTTCCGGGTCGAGGCCGGCCTGGAACCGAAGGCCAAGCCCTACGGGGGTTGGGAATCGCCGGCGCAACCCGGCAAGACCTGGTCCCTGGCCGGTCACAGCCTGGGCCACTATCTCAGCGCCGTGAGCCGGATGTATCGCCTGACCGGGGATGAGCGGCTGAAAACACGCGTCGCCTACATCAGCCGGGAACTCAAGGAATGCCAGGACAAGCGCGGAGATGGATCGTTGGTGGCGTTCCCTTATGAGCGCGAGTTGGAGGCCGACATCCGTGCGGGAAAAGTCGAGACCATCGACAAGTATTGGGCGCCTTTCTACACGATCCACAAGGACATGGCGGGACTGCGCGACGCGTGGCTCTGGTGTGAAGACGCAACAGCGCGTGATGTGCTCGTTCGCATGGCGGATTGGTGCGGTGGCCTGGTGAAGGATCTTTCCGACGAACGGCGCGAACGCCTGCTGCAAATGGAGCATGGCGGCATGGCGGAAGTGCTGGCCGACGTTTACGCGATCACCGGCGACCATAAGTATCTGGAGTATGCCCGGCTCTTCGAGCACCACGCGGTCATGGATCCGCTGGCGCAAGGCAAGGACATTCTTACCGGCCTCCACGCCAACACCCAGGTTCCGAAATTCATCGGTTACGAACGCATCCACGAGCTGGCTGGCGATGAGAAACCTGGAGCGGCTGCGGCATTTTTCTGGGACACCGTCGTCACCAATCGCACCTGGGTGAACGGCGGCAACAGCATGCACGAGCATTTCCCCGCGCCGCAGGAGATGGGGGAGTTGATCCCTCATGATGGCGGACCGGAGACGTGCAACACCTACAACATGCTCAAACTTACCGAGGCGCTCTACCGGGAGGAGCCGACGGCGGATCAGGTGGATTTCTATGAGAATGCCCTGTTCAATCACATTCTTGCCTCGGAAGCCCCGTTGGTGGGGGCGGGGGCGTTTGTCTATTACACACCATTGCGTCCGGATTTTGCCCGCTCCTACGGCACGGACTTCAACTCGTTCTGGTGCTGCACGGGAACCGGCATGGAGAATCCCGGGCGTTATCCCGATTTCATCTATTCACACACGACCAACACGCTCACCGTGAATCTGTTCCTGGCCTCGGAGTTGAACTGGTCCGAGCGCGGCGTGGCGCTCCGCCAGGAGACTCGTTTTCCCGACGAGCAGCGCAGCACGCTGGTGTTTACGGCGGCGCCAAAAGACGCGTTGACCTTGCGAATCCGTCATCCCTTTTGGCTGGCGTCCGACCGCTTGCGGGTAAGCGTCAACGGGCACCTGGTCAAGGCCGCATCACAAGCTGGCGGTTATGCGGAGTTGACGCGCCGATGGCAGGCGGGTGACCGCGTGGACATCGAATTGCCGATGAGCATCCGTGTCGTCCGCGAGCCGCAAACGCCGGGATGGGTTTCGTTCTTTTACGGCCCCATTCTGCTGGTGGGCCAGTTGGGAGCGGAGGGCACCACGCAATCCGATTACATCGGACCTTACACGCCGATCAAAGCGATGCGGCCATTGGAGAAGGCGCCCGTGGTCGTGGTCCGCAAGGACAAGGACATGATCGCTGACATTGCCCCGGTCCCGGGCGAACCGTGCGTCTTCCAAACCTCCGGATTGGTGAAACCCGAGGATGTCACATTGGCGCCGTTCTTCCGCACGCACTTTCAGCGCTACGCGATGTATTGGCAGGTCACAGACCCTCAGAGTTGGGAAGCCAACCAGCGCAAGATCGCCGAGGCGGAACGGGCCGAACGCGAACTGGACGCCCGCACCGTGGATCAGGTGCGCATTGGGGAACAGCAGCCGGAGATTGATCACAATTTGCGGTTTGAACATTCCGAAAGCGGCACCGGGCCGCAGAACCGGCGCTGGCGGGACGCGCGCGCCGACGGCTGGTTCAGCTATGAACTGAAACTGCCGCCCGCCGGAACGAAATCAGCGCTGCACCTGGTCTATTGGGGAGGCGATGGCGGACGGGCATTTGACATTCTTGTCGATGGGCAGGTGCTCGCGACCGAAACGCTTCGTGGCGGCCAGGACGGATACTTCGTCGTCGAGCATCCGCTGCCCGACGCCATGGTGGCCGGCAAGGACAAAATCACCGTGCGGTTTCAGCCCAAGCCAGGAAGCATGGCTGGCGGTGTCTTCGGGATTCGCATCGTCAAAACCAAATGACCCGCGGCACAGGGCGGAACGCACCTGATTCATAACAAATCACAGAACCAAGCAAAGCGAACTACATCTATGCATCGTCACACTCATTTGTTCATACTCACGCTGGGCTTGCTGGCCGTGTTTCCCTTGTCGAGCCACGCGCAATCGCCGGAGCCGGCAGCCACCATCCGCGTCAACCTCAAGGCAGAGAAGGCGCCGGTGTCGCCGAATCTCCACGGCATCTTCATGGAAGAGATCAGCCATGCCTTCGATGGCGGCATCTACGCCGAGTTGATTCAAAACCGCAGTTTCGAGGAAGGCGTTGTGCCGCCGGGCATGAAGCTGGTCGAGAAGCCGGACGGCGGATTGAAGATGGAACTAAAGTCACTGCCGCCGGGCGTGCCGACAAATCAATGGGACATGCCGTGGCCGTGGAACGGGAATTGTGGCTGGGATACCAACCGGGCGCTCATCGGCTGGTCGCTTGAAAATCGGGGCGGCGCGAAAGGCGAAATGCAACTTACGGAAGCCAACCCGATGAACGCCGCCTCAAGCCGTTCGTTGGCCATGCACATCACGCCCGGCGACAATTCGGCAGGCCGCGTGGCACTGATCAACAGCGGTTATTGGGGCATCAATGCGCAGTCCGGCGTGGCTTACGATCTGAAATTCTATCTGCGTCCGGGAACGTTCACCGGGCAAGTGACCGCATCCCTCGAAAGCAGCGACGGGAAAATTCTCGCCAGTCGCGATCTGGGACAGATTAAGGCCGGGACGACCTGGGAAAAGCACACGGCCAAACTCAAGGCGACGGGCACCGATCCGCAGGCGCGCTTTGTCCTTTCCTTCCGGGGTCAGGGCGACTTGCAAGTGGACTGGGTTTCGCTCTTTCCACCGACTTTCAAAAACCGGCCCAACGGCCTGCGGCCCGAACTGGCCAAATACCTTCAAGACCTGAAGCCGGCGTTCATTCGTTATCCGGGCGGTTGCTATGTTGAAGGGCTATCGTGGGAATCGGCCCCTGACTGGCGCACGATGGTTTGCCCGCCGGAAGAACGTCCGGGGCAGTGGGGCTATTGGCAATACCGCTCGACGGACGGGTTCGGTTATCACGAGTTCCTTCAGTTCTGCGAGGACATCGGCTCGGACGCGATGTATGTCAGCTTTGCGGGCATGACGGTGCATCCGGAGAACAACTGGCCGCTCGACAAGATCGCGCCGGTTGTGCAGCGCACGCTCGACGCCATCGAATATGCCATCGGACCGGTGAATTCCAAATGGGGCGCCCGTCGTGCGGCCATGGGGCATCCCAAGCCGTTTCCCCTGAAATACGTTGAGATCGGCAATGAACATCCGCCCGCCATCTATGGCGACTACTACAAAAAATTCCGCGACGCGATCAAAGCCAAGTATCCCGACATCACGGTCGTGATGAGCATGTTTTGGAGCGGATTGAATCAGGCGGCCATTGCCCGCGCCGGCGATCAGAACATCGACATGGTGGACGAGCATGCCTACCGCGACGCGTCTTGGATCCGCTCGAACTTTGGCTATTTCGACAAATATCCGCGCAAACCGTGGAGCATTTACGTGGGCGAATATGCCTCGCATCATGGCGGCGGCGACTGGTATGGCGGCATGGGGGACTCGCTCTACCTGATGATGTGCGAGCGCAATGGGGATCTCGTCAAACTGGCGAGCTACGCGCCGTTGTTCTGCAACGTCAACAAGCGGGATTGGGGCATCAACCTGATCGAGTTCGATTCGTCCCGGAGTTTTGCCCATGCCTCCTACTACGTGCAGAAGGTGTTTGCGGAGAACCGGCCCGATGTGAATCTGGCCACCACCGTGGCGCTTCAATCCACCGAAGCCAGTCGGCCGCTGCTGGCGGGACGGTTCGGACTGTGCGCCTGGAGCACGCTAAACGAGTTCAAGGATCTCCGCATTTATGATGAAAAGGGCAACTTGGTTTGCAGCGACGATTTCCAGACGCTGACCAACTGGGATACGCCTGGCACCGGCACATGGCGCGTCGAGAACGGCGTGCTGCAACAAACCGACCCGGGCGTGGCTCCGGCGATGCTCTTTCTTAAAAATTTCCGATTCGCAACCGGGCGGGTCACAATCAAGGCGCGGCGCGTCAGCGGCGCGGAGGGCTTCCAACTGCTCTTTGGCACCGACCGGCCCGAGCGTGGCCTCGATTGCAATTACGGCGGGTGGGGCAACACGCGATCCGCCATGGAAGTCGTCTCCGCCCAAGGCATCTCCGCCCGCGTGGATGGTGAACTCCAAGGCGCGCTCGAAAACAATCGCTGGTATGACCTCAGTCTCGTGCTGACCAAGGACTCCGCGGAAATGTTCCTGGACGGCAAGCGGGTGAGCCGCGTGACGGCGGAGTTCCTGCGGGAATTCTTTGCCACGGCGGGTTACGATCGGAAAAACAAGACGGTGGTGGTCAAGGCGACCAGTTACAGCAGCAAGCCGCTGCGGGCCGAAATTCAACTCGACGGTGCGGCGCGCGTGGGCCGCTCGGGCCGGCAGATCGTCATATCCGCTCCGCAACAGTTCGATGAGAACTCGTTGGAGAATCCCCGCCTGATTGTGCCGCGGGAATTGCCGCTGTCCGACGTGTCCGAGCGTTTTTCGGTCGAATTGCCGCCGTATTCGGTCAATGTGCTGCGCCTCCCAGCCCGGCCCAAGTAAGAAGGAGACATGGTGCTGTGAATGCAATTGCTTTGCGTCGGCCGGTTGGGCGGTGGTGGCACACTCTGGTTTTGGTTGCGTTGCTCGGCCTTGCGGCCGCCGCGCGGGCGGATGTCAACCCGCTGGCCGTGGATCCACCGTCGCCGGCGCTCACCAATTACACGAGTCTGGGGGAGTGGAATGTGAGCGGGGATTTCGAAGGCTGGACCACGGCGCAACTGGCGGCCACGTCGGTGGCCGGCGGCGTGCTTGCCGGCACGCCCTCCGGCGCCAATCCACAAGTCATGTTGCTCAACCTGGCCAACGGGCCGGATTTGGATCTGGCCTTCAACGATTATCTCGACATCCGGCTCCAGGTGTCGGCGGGTTTCAGCGGCAGCATTCAAGTTTACTTTGGCACGACGAACACGCCGGGCATCAGTGCCGCGCGGGTCTTTACCATCGGCAACACCAACATCCCAAACGACGGCGCCTTTCATCTGTATCGGCTCTTTTTGGGCCCGCAGGCGTATTGGCGCGGCAGCCTGTCGGATCTGCGCATTGATCCGCTTGGCACGGGAGCCAGGCCCAACCAGACCTTTGCCATTGATTATGTGCGGCTCGGCGATCTCGCGGGCGACATTTACCATCCCTCCTACGTGGCCGGCAGCGTGCCGGGTCCGGGAACCAACAGTCCCAATGGCTTCCCAACTCTGGAACTGTCCTCGAAACACTTCCGCTTCTGCTGGGACATCAGCATCACCTCGAACAGCTTCTGGACGGCGGACATGCCACATGGGACGCTCCGCAATTTTGAGGAGGTCTGGAAGAGCCAAGTCTGGCACCTGGGCTTTCCCGAACCCAGCCGTCCCATGGGGACATCGCTGCCTTACACAGGACCGAAATACAAGGTGAACGTGACCACCTGGTATGGCGGTTATTGGACGGGGGGCGACGGCAACGGAATCCCCTGGGTCAACATCACGCCCGACGGGCTCCGGGTGGATCCGCCGACGTGGGTGCCACCGCATGAATTCACCCACGCATGTCAGGAGGACGCCAATGCCGGCGGGAATCAGACAGTGGATGGCCAGTTTTGGGAGAATCACGCCAATTACGGTCGCGAACAATGGCTTTACTATTTTCCGTGGAATACGAATCAAAGCAATTTGGATCCCTATTATGCCGACACGTCGCATTTTTGGATCGGCCACGGACGGAATTATTATCTCTGCTGGCCATTTTGGCTGTATCTGGACGAAAACCCGGACAACCTGCCTGGATTGGGCGTCAGCAATGGCGTGTTCATCTCCACGAAGCTTTGGCAAGCGGCGCAGTCCGGGGAATACCTGTGGGACACGCTTGGACGGTTGGCGCCGGGCGCCCCGGTTCAGGACATCATTGGTTACATGGCACGACGCAACGTGATGTGGGATTACTCACATCGGGCGGCCTTGACCAATGCGGCCAAAACGGGTGACACGGAGCTTAATCAGCGCTGGACTTACGCGGAGTTGCGCCAGCGGCCCGACGATCCGACATGGTGGCAGACGCCGCTTGAATTCGCGCCGCAACAGACCGGCTACAAAATCGTCCGCCTCGTGCCGCAAGGCACCGGCTCCGGACGTGTGGTGAGCGTGAATTTTCACGGCCTGCCTGACAGTGCCCGCGGTGCGGACTGGCGGGCCAGCCTGGTCGTCGTGTCCACCAGCGGCGCGGTGCGCTACAGCAGTTTGTGGAACGCCGGTGTCAACTCGGTCACGCTGGCGGCCAACGAGAACGACGTTTATCTCAGCGTCGCCGGCACACCGGCGTTGCCGTTCCTCCCCGAGTCCATCGATGATGGCCAGCAGTCGTATCAATCATCCCCGGCCAAGGCGCGGTTTCCCTACGAAGTGCAGATGAGCGGCGCCGTGCCTTACGAGAGCGCGAACGGGAGCACGGCCGGCCTGGTCCACGTGTCGAATGGAGGCGGTTGGCGGGCTTCAAGTGCCATCGTGGATGCCACCGCCTACGTGGGCCCCAATGCCCGTGTGCTGGGGACGGCGCAGGTGCGAGGCGCCGCGCGCATCGAGGATTACGCCGTCGTGGAGGGCAACGCGATCGTCCGGGACAACGCGATTGTCAGTGGTCACGCCCTGGTGCGCAACAGTGCCCTTGTGAAGGACTATGCGAAGGTGCGCGATTACGCGATGGTGGTGGACAGTGCCGTGGTCAGTGGCTCCGCGCGCGTGATCGAGCACGGCCAGATTACCGGCAGTTCGGTCATCACTGACTGGGCGACGGTCAAGGGTTCTGTTTCCACGTGGCACGACAACAACGTCGCCACGGGGTCGCAAGCTTGGAACGATGCGGTGCTTGACGGTGACTTTTCCACCTGCCAGTCCGTCAGCAACGGCTTTCACTTCGGCTTTGAGGAATACAATCCGGGGCCGCTGATCTGGATCACCAACCGCACCGCCCCCCGCCGTTTGTATGCCGCCTATGAATTCACTGCGCCGCACGATTCGCTGGCCAAGGATCTGCTCGGCGTCACTGATGGATACCTCGAGGGAAATCCGGCTTGGTTCAGTGGCGACCGGCAGCACCGGGGATTCCTGGCCTTCAATGGCGCGGACCAATACGTGATTTTGGACCGATCCTTGTCGGATCTGAGGGAGACGACCATCACCGCCTGGGTGAAATGGTCGGGCGGCCCCGCCAACCAGCCGGCGTGGTATTTTGGCACCGCGCCGACCAACGGCATGTTTTTCACGCCCGACGACGGCACCGGGAAGGCCGCTTTTTCCATCGCCCATGCGGGGGTGACGCAGACGCTCACCGGGTCAAATGCATTGTCCGTGGGAGTCTGGACGCATGTGGCCGTGTCCCTTTCGAACAATGTGATGGGCCGGCTCTATCTCGACGGCGTCAATGTGGCCACGGGAAGCATCACGATTTCTCCCGACCAGCTCAATGCGCCAAATGTGAACACCGCGGCCCAGCAGAATTATCTGGCGCGCGGCGCCGGCCGTTCGCTGCCGTTCTTCCGCGGCGCGCTGGATGGTGTGCGCGTTTACACCGGCCCCCTGACCGATGCGGAAATTGGCGCGATGCAGCCGCCGGCAAACTTCACCGGCACCGGCACGTTGTATGTTGATTTGCGGGCCACCAATGCCGCCTCCAGTTCGCTGTCCCTGTTCAATACGTGGACCAACTTGGGCGCCTCGGTCGGCAACTTCACCAAGAGCGGCGGCCTGTCCTACTCGACCAATGTCGCGGGCACGGGCATCCCGGGAATCTTGTTCGATGGTGCCAGTGGGCGCTACAGCTCGGCAAACATGTCCATCGCAGATCTCACGGGCGCGAGCGACCGGACGATTGAGGTCTGGGCTTGCAATCCCACCCTGGCCGGTGAGGAAACCATGGTCTCCTTGGGAGACCGGAGCGGCACCCGAAAGAATTGTGGTTTCAATTTTGGCAACGCGCCGGGTTGGGGCGCGGCAACTCATTTCAATGACGACGTTCCGTGGGGCGCAATGGGACTGCCCGCGGCCAATGCGTGGCATCATCTTGTCTACACTTATGACGGCAGCCGGACGGTGAGAATCTACGTGGATGGATTGTTGTGGTATACCGATCCGCTCAACGGATCACTCGTTACTCCCAACGGGGATTCAGTCAATGTCGGTTGCCAGCGGGCTGCCGGAGGTGGGGGGACGGCGGGGCAGTTCTTTTCTGGCTACATCAATGCCGTCCGCGTTTGGGGCGGGGTGATGAGCGCCAGCCAGGTGGCATCGAATTATCTCCGTGGGCCGTGGACCTTCCCCGCAGCGCCCCAAGCCATTGCTTTCGCCCCCATTTCCAACGTCACCGCCAGCGTCGGTGTTCCCCTGGTCATCACCAACGCCGCGACTGATCCGAACCAGCCGCCGCTGCCGCTCACGTTCAGCCTGTTGAGCCCGCTCGATGGCGCGGCCATTGACGCCGCCAGCGGCTTGTTCACTTGGCGTCCCGCGGTGGCGCAGGCCGACACGACCAACTTGATCACGCTTCAGGTCGCCAACAACGGCATGCCCGGTCTGACGGCCACGCAGAGTTTTGTCGTGCGCGTGAACCCCGTGGCCTTGCCGGGCGTTGCGAATGCGGGAGTTTCCAATGGCCAGTTTGGGTTTCAGATCAATGGCGACGCGGGGCCGGATTATCTGATTCAAACTTCAACGAATCTGTTGGATTGGACAACGGTCCTCAGCACCAACTCGCCGGCGCTGCCGTTCAATTGGACCGATCCCAGCCCGGCGCTGGATGCGGCACGATTCTACCGGGTGCGCCTTGGACCTTGAAGCCCGCCGATTGTGCGCGTCGCCTGCATTCAGGCGACGGTCGGTTGACCGGCGGAGTTGGAATGAACCATCGCCACAGCCGCGCCGGGAAAGTTCATCTCAAGGATGCCGCCAACCGGTGGACCTTGAATCCCAACTCGATCCGCCTCCGGTCCGCGCAGCAGCGGAATTCCCCCTGACCGTCCAAGCTTGGTCTGCACCGATTTCCCGCCATCTCTCCGCGCCGTGCGGCGGCCGCGTGAAGAGCGCACGGGTTTTTCTAAAATCAGCAGTGGTGCGAGCAGGAAAGGCCGTGACTTAATTAGGGATTAACGACGACGGTGGCAAACTTGGAAACCGACATGAAGAAATTCACTGGCGCCTTGCTGGTTTTGATGTTGTTCGCCGGCCTGGCCCGGGCGGATGTTCGATTGCCGCACATTTTTGGCGACCACATGGTGCTTCAACGCAACGTGAAGGTGCCGGTCTGGGGTTGGGCTGACCCGGGTGAAAGGGTCACGGTCGAGTTTGCGGGCCGGCGGGTGTCGGTTTCGGCGGACAAGGACGGCAAGTGGATGGTAAAATTGGCGCCCCTCAATGCCAGCAGTGAAGGTCGCGAGCTTACGGTTTCCGGGAGGAACACGATTGTTTTGAAAGATGTCCTCGTGGGCGAGGTTTGGGTGTGCTCGGGCCAGTCCAACATGGATTTCAACCTGGGTGGCGTCATTAACGCACAGGAGGAGATCCGGCGTGCCAATCATCCCCAGATCCGCCATTTCACAACCGGCTACGCCGCTCCCGCCGAGCCTGCCAAGGACTGTCAAGGTCAGTGGGTGGTGTGCTCGCCTGAGACGGCTGGCGGATTCACCGCGGTTGGTTACTTCTTTGGCCTGGAACTGCATCAAGCGCTCAACGTCCCGGTCGGTTTGATCAAGTCGGCAGTGGGCGGCACCCCGGTGGAGTCTTGGACCGGCAAGGAAATGATGATGTCTGAACCGGCGTTTGCCGCAGCGCTCAAGCTTTACGACAACACGCTCAAGAATTATCCGGAGGCCAGAAAGAAGTATGAGGCAGAAGTCGCGGCACGCGATGCCGTGATCAAGGCGCCGGTGGAGGACAAGGGGTGGGAGTCCCCCTCGCTGGAGGACGCGGATTGGAAAACGATTCCGCAGCCCGACATCTGGGAAAACCATGGTCTCAATATCGATGGCGTGGTCTGGGAACGATTCGCGGTCACGATTCCGCAAAGTTGGGCAGGCAAGGAACTCACCTTGCACCTGGCTCCGGTCGACAATGAAGATCTCACGTATTGGAACGGGACCAAGGTGGGCGAAGGCAACGATTACAAACAGGTCCGGTCCTACACGGTTCCGGCCAGTCTCGTAAAGGCAGGCTCGACCGTCATTGCCATTCGGGTCAATGACACCGACGGCTGGGGCGGCATCAATGGGAAGCCCGAGGACATGTTCCTCGCGTGTGCAGGTCAGGGAAAGATCTCGTTGGTGGGGCAATGGAAATACAAGATCGCTTTCACGCTCCCACCGTGGCCGCGGGAGCCGTTGGGTCCGGGAAACGCATTCCTGCCCACCGCACTTTACAACGGCATGATTGCGCCATACGCCGGCTACGGCATCAAGGGCGCCATCTGGTATCAGGGGGAGGGCAATGAAAGCGACAAACCCGGCAGCTATTTTTACAAGATGCGCGGCATGATTGCCGGCTGGCGCAAAGCCTGGGGCGAGGGGGATTTTCCGTTTTACTACACCCAGATCGCCAACTTCCGCGATCCAACCGATGATCCGGCTGGCAACGACGGCGTCCACTGGGCCACTGTCCGTCAATCGCAACTCCAGACGCTGAACGTGAAGCATACCGGCATGGCCGTAACCATTGATCTCGCCGATCCGGACAACCCGGGCGACATCCATCCCAAGGACAAGCAGGACGTTGGCCATCGTCTCGCCCTGTGGGCGCTCGCGAAGGATTACGGCCAGCGCGGCCTGGTTTACAGCGGACCGATTTATAAATCGATGCGGGTCGAAGGCGACCAGATTCGCCTCCGCTTTGACTGCACGGGTGGCGGGCTTGTAGTGGGTTCCAAAGCGGGGATCAACCCGTTCCAGGAACTCAAAGGTGCCAAGCTGCAGTGCTTCGCAATCGCAGGTGCGGATCGCAAGTGGTTTTGGGCCAATGCAGTCATTGACGGCCATACCGTGCTCGTTTCCAGTCCGGAGGTGGAGCATCCCGTCGCGGTGCGCTACGCGTATTCGATGAATCCGGCCGGCAACAAGCTTTACAACAAGGAGGGCCTGCCGGCGTCCCCGTTCCGCACCGATAATTGGTAATCGTCAAGCAATCCCATGTCTGCCAAATGCCATGAGTTGGGGGGGGAAGCCGGTGGTCTGAGTGCTCACTTGTCCGGTGGGTGCGTCAGGTTTCGTGGCTTGGCTTGGGTGGCGATCGCGGTCTTGCTGGTTTTATCGGCTCGCGCCGAGGTTCGCCTGAACCGGTTGTTCACCGATCACATGGTGTTGCAACGCGAGATGCTCGCGCCGGTTTGGGGCTGGGCCGATCCGGGTGAGAGGGTCTCCGTGCAGTTTGCCGGTCAAAGCGCCACGGCTGTGGCGGGTCCGGATGGAAAATGGATGACCAGATTGGGGCCTTTCGCGGCGAGTTCCTCCGGGCGGGACCTCGTTGTCACGGGAAAGAACACCCTCACAGTCACCGACGTGTTGGTGGGAGATGTGTGGCTGGGATCCGGCCAGTCCAACATGGAATTTGCGATGCGTGACGTGGAGAATTCAAAGGATGAGATCGCCGGAGCCGACAGACCTTTAATCCGCCTTTTCACGGTGCCGCGCTCGGAGAAGAGCCAGCTCGCAGATGATGTGGATTCGAAATGGGTGGTTTGTCGGCCGGACACCGTGAGGGATTTCTCGGCGGTGCTGTATTTGTTTGGTCGCGAGATCAATGCTGAGACGAAGGTGCCGGTCGGCCTCATTCACAGTTCGGTTGGCGGGACGCGCATCGAGTTGTGGACGGCGCCGGAGGGTTTCGCCACCGTGCCGGAGTTCGCGGGTGCGGTGCAGGGCATTGAGGCTGCGGAGCGACAGTATCGCGAGCAAATCCTGCCCAAGGCGCTTCCGCTGTTGGAGGACTGGATTGCGCGGACCAAGACGGCTTTGGCGAATGGCACCCGAGTGCCGGTCGCGCCGGACTGGCCCGATCATCCGCGACTTGGAAACTCCGGTTTATATTTGGGAATGATTCATCCGCTCGTGCCGTTCGGCTTGCGCGGCGTGGCCTGGTATCAGGGCGAATGGAACGGGGGCGAGAACGACATTTATGTCAGGCGGATGCAAGCGTTGATCGCTGGTTGGCGGCAGGTATGGAACCGTCCGGATCTGCCGTTCTATTACGTGCAGCTCGCGCGCATGCCGCAGAAGGATGATCCGCCCTGGCTGGGTGACGGATTGTCGCCCACACGGGAAGCGCAGCGCAAGAGTCTCGCCATCCCGCATACTGGCATGGCGGTGATCATTGACTTGCCCGGTGACTCTGGCTGGCATCCGCGCAACAAGCAGGATGTGGCCAGGCGGCTGTCGCTTTGGGCGCTGCATAATGAATACGGCCGGAAAGACCTCGTTTTCAGTGGGCCGCTTTATCGCGAGATGACCGTGGAGGAGGACAGAATTCGGCTGCGCTTTGATCATGTCGGATCGGGACTGATGGCGGGGAGCAAGAACGGCCTTGAGCCAGTGAAGCCGGCGCCGGACCAACCACTAAAAGAGTTTGCAGTGGCGGGCGCGAATCGGAAGTGGGTTCTGGCGGAGGCCAGAATTGACGGTGCCGATGTGGTGGTTTCTTCCCTCGAGGTTCCTCATCCCGTCGCGGTGCGTTACGCCTATTGCAATGATCCCGAAGGCGCAAACCTTTACAACAAGGAAGGCCTGCCGGCATCGCCATTCCGAACGGATGATTGGTAAAACGGTTTTGGTGAACAGCCTCCGGCTATCACGAATTTTGAGAGACACATTTGCCGTATGAAAGACTCGACGATTATGATCAAATCAAGGAACCAGTTCCTTTGTGCGATGATTTTTTTGGCTGCGATTGGCGGGCCTGCGCCAATCGTCCGCGCCGCCGCGACGGCACGGGACCCGGTGGTGGAAGTTGTTGCCAGTCCCGACGCCGCGCTCGGCAACCAAAATTACCCGGGCAACCGCGCGCCACTGCTGCCCAGTCCGCTCATCAATTTGCCGTTCGGTGCAATCAAGCCCCAAGGCTGGCTGCGCAAGCAGTTGGAGCTGGAGGCGGACGGCTTCACCGGACATCTCACCGAGATCAGCCCGTGGTGCAACAAAGAGGACAACGCCTGGCTGAGTCCAGAAGGTGAGGGGGCCAATTCATGGGAGGAAGTGCCCTATTGGTTTCGCGGCTACGCGGCACTCGGCTATGTGCTCGACGACCAGAAGATCATCAAGGAAGCCCAGCCGTGGCTTGAAGCCGCCATCGCCAGCCAGACCGAATACGGCTATTTCGGCCCGCGCGCCAATTTGGGTGCGCCGGTTCACCCGGCCGTGCCGGCCGATCTGTTCACGACGGGCGACGGTCAGCCCGGGCTTACGGCAGAATATTTTTCCGACCAGAATTTCGAGAAGCTCCAGGGCAAACGGGTGGATCCGCAGGTGGATTTCAACTGGCGAAAGACCAGTCCTCCGATGGCGGGGCTCGGCGGAGAGCATTACAGCGTCCGCTGGACCGGCCGACTGACGGCCAAACAGACGGGTGACTATGTCTTCTCGTTGTATTGTGATGACGGCGCCCGGCTCTGGCTGGACGGCAAGGTGGTCGTTGAAGATTGGGGCGGTCATCCAGCGCGCACGACCGTGGCCCGCCAATCCGTGCATCTGGAAGCCGGCAAACCGTGCGACCTGCGATTGGATTACTTCAACGACATCAACGACGGCGAAATTCGCCTGGGTTGGAAGCAGCCTGGCGCGGTGTATGAGGCCCGCAACATGCCGGACCTGATGCCGAACCAAAACATGCTCTTCGCGCTCCGGTCGTATTACGAATACAGCGGCGATGAACGGGTGTTGAAGCTGATGCAGCGCTACTTCGACTGGGAGCTGCAGATTCCGGACAACAAGTTCTTCTCCGGTGGCTGGCAGGTGCCGCGCAATGGTGACAATCTCGACAGCGTTTACTGGCTCTACAATCGGACCAGCGATCCCAAGTTGCTTGAGCTGGCAGCCAAGCTGCAACGCTGCGGTGCCAGTTGGATGGGCAAAGTCACCGGCGGGCACAACGTGGATTTCTCCCAGGGCTTCCGCAAACCCGCTGAGTTCTACCAGCAGAACCACGATCCGAAATTCCTGGCCGCCACGGAGAACAACTGGAACAGCATGATGGACATTTACGGGCAGGTGCCGGGCGGCATGTTCGGCGGCGACGAATTTGCGCGCGCGGGCTTCACAGACCCGCGGCAGGCGATTGAGACGTGCGGCGCCGTCGAGATGATCATCTCCGAAGCAACATTGCTCGATGTGACCGGCGACACCAAATGGGCCGACCGCTGCGAGGACATCGCTTTCAATACGCTGCCCGCGACGATGACGGCGGACATGAAGGCGTTGCGTTATCTGACTTCGCCCAATCAGGTCAACTCAGACGCGCGCAGCAAGGCGCCGGAGCTGGCCGATGGCGGACCGATGCAGGTGATGAATCCCCATGACCACCGCTGCTGCCAGCACAACAGTGGCGCTGGCTGGCCCTACTTTGCGCAGAGTTTGTGGAAAGCCGCCCCGGGCAACGGACTGGCCGCCGTGATGTATGCGGCCAGCACGGTAAACGCCAAAGTCGGCGATGGCGTGAAGATCAGTGTTGCCGAGGAAACGCATTATCCCTTCGATGGCACGGTCACGCTCAAGCTCCAGACTCCGACGTCCGTGGACTTCCCGCTGTATCTGCGCATCCCGGCCTGGTGCCAGAAGGCGAGTCTCGAATTGAATGGTCAGAAGTTGCCGTGCGACAGCCAGCCGGGCGCCTATCTCAAAGTTCAGCGGCAATGGAAGAACGGCGACACGGTCACGTTGAGTCTGCCCATGCCGGTCCGGGTGAAAACCTGGACCGCGAACCAAAACAGCGTTTCGGTCGAGCGCGGCCCGTTGACCTTCTCGGTCCAGATTGGCGAGAACTACGTTCGCTACGAACCCGCGCGCTTTCCGGAGCCGTGGCCCGCGTGGGAAATCAAACCGGCGTCGCCCTGGAATTACGCGTTGCAGATCACGCCCGCCGATGTCGCTGATTCCTTCAAGGTGGTAACGAAACGATGGCCGGAGAACAACATGCCGTGGACCCAGGAAGGCGCTCCGGTGGAGTTGCTGGCGAAGGCGCGGCAACTTTCCAACTGGCAGGAGGACCATCTGGGGCTGGTTGACAAGTTGCAGCCCAGTCCGGTCAAATCGGATCAACCGCTGCAGACGATCACGCTGATTCCCATGGGCGCGGCGCGATTGCGGGTCGCGGCCATTCCCGTGTTGGGCGACGGGCCGGACGCCCACGCCTGGCAGCCGCCGCCGGAACCGCTCACTTCCTATAGTCGTGGTGGACCCGACCCTTACGAGGCCATGTTCGACGGCAAGGTGCCGGAAAAGTCGAACGACCGGAACCTGCCGCGCTTCACCACCTACTGCTTTGGTGGCGCTGAAGATGGGAAGCTCCAATGGGTCAGGAAAAACTTTGACGCCGAAACCACTGTCTCTTCGTGCGAAGTCTTCTGGTATGACGAATCACAGCCGCCGGGCGACGTGCGGCTGCCGAAATGGTGGCGGGTGCTTTATCGGGACGGCGACGAGTGGAAGCCGGTGCAAAATCCTTCCGGCTACGGCGTCGAGCCGGACAAGTTCAACGTCGTGACGTTTGCGCCGGTCAAAACCACCGCGCTGCGCCTCGATGTTCAATGTCAGGACGAGCCCAATCGCCATGCCATGGGCATTTACGAATGGCGAATCAAGTGAGCGCATTCCTGAAGACGGCTTGGGGGACGGCGCTCTGGCGCGGCCTCGGGCGTTGGCAACCGCTGAATCCGGCGCCAATTTTCGCCTGACAAAAACTGAATTCGGGACAAGCCGATCAAGTCATAGACATGATGATCATCTCACGGACATTCCCCATCGGATTGCTGGTTTTCTGCCTTGTCCCGGCGCGCTTGTCCGCCGCGCCGGCTGAAGGTCAGCCAGGCGTCAGGACGATCAAAGTCATCCATCCGCCGGAGCAAGGCTTCTTTGCCAAGGAACTCGACTACGAGGGCATACCCATCAAGGCGCCGGACGTCGTGGTGGATGCGGCTCTCTACGCCGCCTACGACCGGCTCTCCATGATGTTGACCAACCTCCCGAGCGTGCGCGCGAAACTCCGCGCTGCCGGAGCGGAATTGCAAATCATCGGGCGCGATCAGGTCACCACGGATTTGCCGGATTGGCGGCACGACAAAGGCAAGCCGCTGCCCGAATACAACGGGCTGACCCGCGACCAGCGCACGCGCGGCATGGGCGGCCTGCACACGTCCTGCGGCGAGGAGAATCTGCTCAAGCTCGAGAAGGACCGCTATCGCGGACGCGATATCTGCGTCCACGAATTTGCCCACAACATCCTCGGCAGCGGCGTGTCGCGTGAGGTTCGTGAAATGGTGCGCGCGCAATATCGCCGGTCGCTCGACCACGGTTTATGGGTTGGTTCCTACGCCGGCTCGAACCTCGACGAATTCTTCGCCGAGTTGACGATGTGGTATTTCGGCACGCACGGCGACCTCGGCATGAATGGCCCCAAGCCTGCGAATGGCCGCGCAGGATTGAAAGCCTACGATCCGGAAGCGTTCAAGCTGCTGGATGATTTTTACAGCGGACGTCTGGAAGCAGGCGCTCCCATTGCCGCATCGAAGACCAATTCAGCAAACCAGTGATATGCCCATGAAACCCATTCAGAACATCCAAGGCATTGCGTGCCTCGCAGTATTGCTCCTCGCCGTCGGGCGCGCCGGTGCAGCGGAGGAATCACCTCAATCCGCGACAACTACGGGCGTCAATCTCGCGGTCGTGGCCGAGACCGCCACCTCGTATGTGTCGGGACACGAGACGATCACTGCGCTGAATGACGGCGCCACGCCGGCCAATTCCAATGACAAGAGCCACGGCGCCTACGGGAATTGGCCCCAGCGCGGCACGCAATGGGTTCAATACACCTGGCCCAAACCGGTCTCGATCAACCGCATGGACGTTTACTGGTTCGATGATCACGGTGGCGTGCGTCTGCCCAAGGCGTGCCGGTTGAAGTATTGGGATGGGAATGCGTTCGTTGAAGTCAGCCAGGCGAGCGGACTCGGGCTGGCGGAGAATTGCTTCAACACCACGACGTTTCCGGAATTGACCACCGCGAAGCTGCGGCTGGAGTTTGATGGGAACGACGATGGGGCCTCCACCGGCGTCCTGGAATGGCGGGTTTATGATTCCGGCAAATCGCCCAACTTTGCGCCCAGTGTCACCGCGGGTGTGGACCGCGTGGTGGTTCTCGCGGGTCAGACTTACTTGAGCGGGACGGTGAAGGATGACGGCAAGCCGGCCGGGAAGGCTCGAGTTCGTTGGCTGAAGGAATCGGGGCCGGGGCGTGTTGATTTTGCCGACGCCAGCGCGCCGGAGACCACGGCGCGGTTTTCCAAGGCTGGCGATTACGTGCTCAAACTCACGGCCGACGATGGGCAGCTCAATTCATCCAGCTCCGTCAAAGTCCGTGTTACGCCGCCGGCACCCAAGGCCCATTTGATGCCGGTGTGGACCACACGTTATCAGGTCAGCAGTCCGTTCTGGCGGCCGCGGCTCAAGAATTTGATCGTGAACTGGATTCCGCATTGTGTCCGGCAATGTGAAGACCCGACGTTGAAGGAAGGCGAAGGCGGCATTGAAAATTTCGTGCAAGCGGGCCGGAAGCTTGCCGGGTTGCCCGCCAAGCACACCGGCGCGGTCTTTGCCAACACCTGGGTTTACAACACGCTGGAGGCGATGTGCAACGCGGAGATGTTCGACGCGCAGGGCGATCCGGAAATCATCGCGGCCCAGGCGTCCATGCGGCGGACGATTGACGACTGGGTGCCCAAGATCTTGAGCGCCCAGGAACCGGATGGTTACATTCACACGCAATATACCATCGAGGGACATCCCCGTTGGACTGACAAAGGGGCTCACGAAGACTATCAGGCCGGAAATTTCATCGAAGCTGCGATCGCCCATTACCTGATGACGGACGGCACGGACCGCCGGATGCTTGATGCGGCCAAACGTGTCGCCGACTGCTGGGTGAGAAACATTGGCCCCGCTCCCAAGCGTGCCTGGTATCCCGGGCACCAGGAAATGGAGCAGGCGCTGGTCAAACTCGCACGCCTGGTTGAGCAGGTGGACGGCCCAGGCCAGGGCCGGGACTATGTCGCCATGGCCAAGTTCCTTCTCGATTCCCGTCGTAATGGCGAGGAATACGACCAGAGTCACCTGCCGGTCACCCGGCAATACGAAGCAGTGGGGCATGCGGTGCGGGCGGTTTATTCCTACTCCGGCATGGCGGACGTGGCCATGGAGACCGGCGACGTGGATTATCTCAGCGCCGTGCAGTCGCTCTGGGACAACATCGTCAATCGCAAGTATTACCTCACCGGCGGCGTGGGCAGCGGTGAAACGTCCGAGGGCTTCGGCAAGGATTTCTCACTGCCCAACAACGCCTACTGCGAGTCGTGCGCCAGCTGCGGCGAACTCTTCTTCCAGACCAAGATGCAGATGATCTTTCAGGATGCCCGCTACGCGGATTTGGCCGAGGAGACGATATACAATGCCATCCTCGGCGATGTTGATCTGGACGGTCAGAATTACACCTACACGAATCCGCTGGATTCCAGCGGGCACCGTTACAAGTGGCATGTGTGCCCGTGCTGTGTAGGCAACATTCCGCGCACGCTGCTCAGCCTGCCCACGTGGACCTACACGAAAGGCGAAAAGGAACTTTACGTGAATCTCTTCGTCGGCGGCACCGTCAACGTCGGCGAGCTCGCCGGGACGCCGGTGAAGATCACTCAGGCGACTGAATATCCCTGGCAGGGCAAAATCACGTTGACCGTCAATCCTGAAAAGACCGCCCGTTTCGCGCTCCATGTGCGCGTGCCGGACCGGCAGACCAGCGGGCTTTACACCGCCACGCCGGCCGTGGTCGGGCTGGCTTCGCTGGCGGTCAACGGAAAGACGGTCAAGCCGGTTGTTGTCCGCGGTTATGCCGTGATTGACCGCGCTTGGGCGGCGGGGGACAAAGTCACCTGGGAAGTGCCGTTGAAGGTTCAGCGCGTGACGGCCGACGAACGCATCGCCGCCGATCGCGGCCGGATGGCGTTGCGTTACGGACCGCTGATTTACAACGTCGAGAGCGTGGATCAGGATATGGATTCTCTTCTGAGCCCGAACGCGCCGTTGGCCACCGAGTGGCGTGGCGATTTGCTCGACGGCGTGATGGTCATCAAGGGGAAATACACGGACGGCAAGCCGCTGCTGGCAATCCCCAACTATGCGCGTTTGAACCGGGGCGGGCGTTCGCTGGTCTGGCTGAAACGTCAGTGAACATTCTTTCCGAGTGGGAAAGCTCGCCATGGTGACGCGCCACCGAACTTGCGGGATGGTCTTCGCGGGGCGTGGCTTTGCCCGGACGGCACGAACCGCGTGGTGGGCCGGTCTCGTCGGTGCGGCACTGCTTGCCGCGGCGGCGGAGCCCAAACCGGAAACATTGCAAAATGACCAGTTCAAGCTGCAGGTGGCCGACGGAGCAATTGTCAGTCTGCGATCCGCGGCGGGGAATGCGGTGGAATTCGTGCCGGCCGGCGCGCGAGTGGGGGACGTGCTGCTCCGTTACCGCCAGACCGGCATGGAATGGACGGCGGTTCACACCGGCGAACTCAAGCCTGTGGTGGACACCCTCCATGGGGCCAAGGGGGCAAGTTATCGCGTGCGCTACCAGACCACGAACGGGTTGGCTGGATCGCTCGGAATGGAAATACAGCTCAACCTGGCGGGGGCGGCGGTTGAATGGACGTTGAGGTTGCGAAACAACTCGAGCCAGCCCCTCGAAGTCGGCGATCTGGCGATTGCGTTGATGAACACGTCCTCACGCCCGGGCGGACCTGTGGTGTTGAAGCACAGTTTTCTTGCGGGCCACGGTTCGCATGTCATGTGGTTGCGCGCGGATGGGGTCGGCCCCTTTCTGACCCTGACGCCGACGGGTGACACCTCGTTCGAGTATTGGGAGGCGAGGGATGGGTTTCGCGCGTTCATACACTCCGCCGCCGCGGCGGTTGACATCGCACAGCACGGCTCGCATTGGCGCCTGCCCCACACATCCCTCACGCTGGCCCCGCAGGGTCAGACAGGCAGCGACCACACCTATGGTTTCAAATTTCGCTGGGCGGCTGACTACGCCGGCGTCCGGAACATTGTGGTGGCGGAGGGCGGGGTGGATGTGGAGGTGGTTCCGGGCATGACAGTGCCGGATGATCTGCCCGTGCAACTCGCGCTCCGCACCACGCAGAAGCTCGAAGGAATCGAAGCGGAGTTTCCCCGGCAAACCCAAATCGAATCGGCCGGCACCAATGGCGGCTATCATCTGTTTCAGGTGCGCTTCGCCCGGCTCGGCGAAAACCGGTTGACCATTCATTATGGCGACCAGCGTCGGATGTTCCTGGAATTTTTCTGCACCGAGCCCATCGAGACCTTGATTCGAAAGCGCGCCGCCTTCATTGCCAGGTGCCAGCATCGTGATGCCAGCAAGTGGTATGACGGCCTGATCTCCGAATGGAACATGGAAACCCAAACGTTGCTGGGGCCGGACAACTATGATCGCATCAAGGGCTGGCGGATTTACGAAGTCACCTGCGACGATCCCGGATTGAGCAAACCCGCCTTTCTGGCGGCGAAGAACGCCGAGTTTCCCGTGCAAGGTGAGGTGGCGGCGCTGGACTACTACCTCCAGCATTTCGTCTGGGGCGGTTTGCAGCGCACCACGGACGAAAGCCATTCCTATGCGATTTACGGCATTCCGGACTGGAAACAAAACCGCGAGAGCAAGGACCCCGGTTCCAAGGGGCAGCAGCATTTCTGGCGGGTTTATGATTATCCCCACGTGATCCTCATCTACGAAAGCATGTATCGGGTCGCGCATGATCATCCGGAAATCAAAACGGTGTTGCCGGCCGCGGACTATCTGCGGCGCGCCTACGGCACCGCCATCGCCATGTTCACCATTCCCCTTGAGATCGCCGGCTGGGGCGCCGACGGGACCGGCTATTACAACGAGTTGGTCATCGTGAAATTGATTGATGATTTGGAACGGGCGGGGCTGACCGATGAGGCGGCGCGCCTGCGTGCCCACTGGGAGCGCAAGGTCAAGACCTTCGTTTCCGGCGGCGGAGACTTGTTCCGCTCCGAGTATGCCTTCGACACGACTGGATTCGAGTCCACGCAGGCCCTGGCGGCTTATGCCGTGGCGCACACGAATGACGCGGTCGGGCACCGGCTTGGCCTCACGGCGTCGCAGGCGGAGCAGTTCATGGAGCGGCAAATGGCGGCGAACATTGCGTGCCGCGGCTGGTTGGAACCGGCCTACTATTTGTTGGGCAGTGACTGGCGCGGCAGCGGCAATGGCTACATGCTGACTTACATGGCGCAAATGGGCGGCTGGGGCGTGCTCGATTACGCGCTGCATTACACCACCAATGATGCGCCATTCCTGCGGCTGGGCTACGCCTCCATTTTGAGTGCCTGGGCCTTGATGAACACGGGCACGCCGCAGTCAAACTATGGCTACTGGTATCCAGGCCGGGCCAACGACGGCGGCGCCGGTGGTGGTTTTGAGCCCGCAGCGTTCGGCCAGACATGGCTCGAACAACCGCATCATCGCGGCTCCTGGTATTACGCTTGCGAAATTGATCTCGGCTTTTGCGGCGCGTTGCGGGCAGCGGCTACGATTCTCACGGACGACCCAATTTTCGGACGCATTTGCCTCGGCGGTGACTGGCACAAGTCCGGCGGCCAGTTGATGGTCATCCCGAAGGATGGCGTGCGCCGGCGTTTTCACGTCCGGCTTGCCGGGGGACGGTTTGATCTGGTCACTCCGGTGGAACACTTCGCCGCCGGCCGGCCGCTCGTGTTCACCGAAACCGGAACCCAAATCGAGTTTACGCTGGAAACCTCCAACACGCGCGCACATACGACGGAGGTGCGTGTGGCAGGGTTACCGCCTGGAGAATACTCCGTCCACGCGGGGTCTCGAAAGGTGAGCACGCTCACAGCCCCTGGCGGTGCAGAAGTAGTGCTTGAACTCCCGTTCGCTGCCGGCGGCAAGGACCAAGTCTTCAAACTCAAGCGCACCGGGGGGCTGCAACCATGAAGCCGCTTCGCCTGGTTTGCACTGGTGGCGGCGCTGGCGGGGAATCCGCCCAAGAACTTCCAATTGCGATGAAATGCCCGGTGAAGAACATGCAGCCAGCTCCTTCCCGACCCCGGCATGCGCCCAACCGCGCGTTCACCTTGATCGAATTGTTGGTGGTCATCGCCATCATCGCCATACTGGCGGCGCTGCTGCTTCCTGCCTTGAGCATGGCCAAGGCCAAGGCCAAAGCCATCAATTGTGTGAGCAACCTCAAACAGATTGGCCTTTTCAGCCGGCTCTACATGGATGACAACGACGGCGTCATGATTCCCTTGTGGCTCGCGTCGGGCGCGCCGGGCTGGAATATGCCGGCTTACGACCCGGAGACCTTTGTGGTTCAGAGCGCAGATCATCTTTGGTGGCCCGACAAACTTCGGCTGGACGGTTTCAAGCCGGGGCAGCGGTTGTTTGATTGTCCCGCGCTCACCCAGGCTGCGACAGGCGGTGCGGGCGGCTCGATCAGCAGGGTGCATTCTCTCGGTTTGGGCATGAATTTCCCCGAATACGGCCGGATCATTTCGTCCGCATCCGGGCCGACCTATCCGCGCGGCGTCGCCAAGGATAATCTGGTGGCCGCGCCCAGCCGGTTCGTTGCCTTTGCCGATGCGGCGGGCGTTGCGAATCCGGGCGAATCCAATCCGGACAACTGGACCGAGACCGCGGGGACCGGCGGCTGCTTTTTTCGGGCGCCGAGCGATTCTGAGAACTTTCCCGCTGGCGATGCGCGGACGGTCGCGAGACATGCCAAGCGGGTGAATGCCGCCTGCTTTGACGGACATGTCGAAGCCATCCGCAACAGCGCCATTCGTTACAATCTGCCCCGGCAAAGTGCGTCTGTGTTGTGGGCCAGAAATAATGATGGAGACAGCCCTTGAGTTATGAAGTTGAAACGTCTGGCACAAATAAAACGGGCGCTGCCGCTGCTGTTCGTGGCGGTTATTGCGGCATTTTGCCCGGCCGCTTCTGTTCGAGAGGCAAACACCGCGGAGCACGGGCAAGTTTTGCCGCGCCTAGAGGAGCGCTTCGACGACGACTGGCGTTTTCATTTGGGCGATGTGCCGGAAGCGTCGGTGATGGACTTGGATGATTCCTCCTGGCGGACCGTCAATTTGCCGCATGACTGGAGCATCGAAGATCTCCCTCCCTCGCCGGCAGCAAACCTGCCGACCGTGAATGCCGGGCGGGGAACGTGGCGGTTCAAGGAGGGGGACGATTCCTCGTGGCGGGCCGCCGACTTGGACGACTCGTCGTGGCGGGACATTAAACTTCCGGCCCGGTGGAGCGAGCTTGGCTTGAAAGCGGAGAATGCTTTCGGCTGGTATCGTTGTCACATCCAGGTGCCCGCGGATTTGCGTGGCAAAGAAGTTCTGCTCCTGCTGGGCAAGGTGGACGACGTGGACGAAACCTTTGTCAATGGCACGCGCGTCGGAGGCATGGGCTCCTTTCCTCCCGCCTATGAGACGGCGTGGGACCGGGTCCGGCGGTATCGCGTGCCGGCGAATCTGTTCAAATGTGATGGCACAGATGTGATCGCCGTGCGCGATTACAACGGCTCAGCGGATGGGGGCATCATCGAGACGGCTGCGCCTTTGCTGCGGAGCGGACCCTTCACCATGGACAGTCCGAATGGCGGTCCGCAGGGCTACACGGAAGGCGGGCTGGCTTGGTATCGCAAGACCTTCACGCTTCCGGCCGCGGAACAGGGGCGTCAGGTGGGCATCACCTTCGAGGGCGTTTACATGAATTCCGAAGTCTGGTTCAACGGCCAGAAGCTGGGCGGGCGGCCCTACGGCTACAGCAGTTTCTATTTTGACCTCACGCCGCTGGCGCGCTTTGGCAAGCAGCCGAATGTTCTGTCAGTGAAGGTGGATTCCCGCGGGAAAACCAGTCGCTGGTATTCCGGCTCGGGGATTTACCGGCATGTGTGGCTCACGCTCACCGACCCTGTTCACATTGGACAATGGGGCGTTTACATCACAACCCCGCGCGTCAGCAAAGACGAGGCGGAGGTTTCGGTGCGCACAGCCGTGAACAATGAAGGCCACGCTCCGCAAAACGTGACCATCGAGTCGCGCATTGTGCGGGCGGCAGCCCCCAACAAGACGCTCGCGATCGTAAATGGTCACGTTGCCATGGCGGCTGCCGGTGCACAGGAAGTTCAGCAAACCGTCAAGGTGCCGCGCCCGCATCTCTGGTCGCCGGACAATCCCGAGTTGTATTGTCTCATCAGCACCATCAAGCGTCAGGGAATCGTGCTGGACGAAGTGCGAACAACCTTCGGCATTCGTTCCGTGTCCGTGGATGCCGAACGAGGATTTGTTCTGAACGGCGAGCCCTTGAAATTGCGCGGGGGCTGTCTGCATCACGACAACGGCTGTTTGGGTTCCTGTGCCTACGACCGGGCCGAGGAGCGCAAGGTCGAATTGCTCAAGGCGGCCGGCTACAATGCGGTTCGGACCAGTCATAATCCGCCTTCGCCGGCGCTGCTGGCGGCGTGTGACCGCCTGGGCCTGCTGGTGATTGATGAAGCCTTCGACTGTTGGGAGATTGGCAAAAACAGCGACGACTACGCACGCTACTTCAAGGACTGGTGGCGGCGCGATCTTGGTGACATGGTCCGGCGCGACCGGAATCACCCCAGCGTGGTGCTGTGGAGCATTGGCAATGAGATTCCCGGACAGCCAACCCCGGAGGCTGCCAAAATCGGCGGCGAACTGGCCCAATGCGTGCGCGAACTCGACCCCACGCGGCCGGTCACGCAAGCGGCTTTTGCGGGAGAAACCAAGAACCTGCTGCTCTTCACCAATCTGGACGTGTGCGGCTACAATTACATGCCCGACCATTACGTTCCCGATCACGCCGTGCAACCCGGGCGAGTCATGTGCGGCACCGAGTCTTTTCCGCGGGACTGTTTTGCCGCCTGGATGCCCGTTGTGGATCATCCGTATGTAATTGGCGACTTCGTGTGGACGGCGTTTGATTACATCGGCGAAGCCGGGCTCGGGCACGAGGAGCACACCGTTTATCCGCCGGGGCAATTCGAGGCACGACCGTTCACCATGGCCAACTGTGGTGATTTTGATCTGTGCGGCTTCCGACGTGCGGCCTCTTACTATCGCAGCGCGGTTTGGGGCGTCGGCAGCGGCGTTTCCTGTTTCGTCGAAGCATTGGGCGACCACGGCGAAAGCTCCAGAGTTGATGGCTGGAACTGGGGCTGGTATGACGAACGGCCCTCATGGACCTGGCCCGGCTGGGAGGGGAAAATGGTGAGGGCGCACGTTTACTCGCACGCACCCAAAGTGCGACTGACGTTGAACGGGCGGAATCTGGGGGAACGCAAGACCGACCGCGCGACGCACTTTTTGGCGACTTGGGAAATGCCTTATGAACCCGGTGAACTTGTGGCTGTCGCGCTGGCCGAGGATGGCAAGGAACTGGATCGTTGGGCCCTGCGCACCGCCGGCCAGCCCGCAACCATTAGGCTGACGCCCGATCGGGCCAGGTTGACCGCCAACGGGCAGGATCTGTCGTTCGTAACTGTGGAGATTTTGGATCAGCGAGGCGTGCGGGTTCCCAATGCCGACAGTGAATTACATTTCCGCGTTTCGGGTCCGGGCGAGATTATTGGCGTCGGCAATGGAGACCCGCACAGTTGGGAAAGCTTTCAACAGCCGCTGCGACGCGCTTACCGCGGTCGCTGCCTGGTTGTGATTAAAACAACGGCCAAGGCCGGTAAAATCAAGTTGGAAGCTGCCGGGGCAGGTCTTAAGGAGGCCAGCGTGCTGTTAAAGACGATAACTGTGCAATGAGCCTCAAGCCGATCCTATGCCTCCTGGCAGGCACACTGGAACTGTTTGCGGCAGGCGGCCTCACCTCGCCCGTCGTCGCCGACAAACCGCCCATGGGATGGAACAGCTACGATTGCCTCGGCTACACGGTCACGGAAGAACAGGTCAAGACCGTGGCCGACTACATGGCGCAGCATCTCAAATCATGCGGATGGGATTATGTCGTGATTGACTGGTGCTGGTATGCGCCTTCCACGGGGAGCAAGTGGCCGCCCAATCAGAATGAACACTTCGAGCCACCGCTGGCGATGGATGCTTATGGCCGCTTGATCCCCAGTCTGGACCGCTTTCCCTCGGCGGCTGAAGGCAAGGGTTTCAAGCCGCTGGCTGATTACGTGCATGGGAAGGGGCTTAAGTTTGGGATCCATATCATCCGCGGCATTCCCCGCCAGGCAGTCGCCCGGAAAACACCGGTTTTGGGTTCCACCGCGACCGCGGCCGACATCGCGTGGATTGGCAGTTCCTGGGGCAATCCCAACTGCACCTGGGGCATTCGAATGGATCAGCCTGGGGCGCAGGAATACCTGGATTCGGTTTTCAAACTCTACGCCCAGTGGGGTGTTGATTTCGTCAAAATTGATGATCTTACCCAGCAGTATTATCAGGCAGAGATTGAGGGTTATCGCAAGGCCATCGACAGGTGTGGACGCCCCATGGTTTTCAGCGGATCGCCGGGAGCAACGCCGCTGGAGCAGGCCGCCCACGTTTCCCGCCAACTTAACATGTGGCGGCTCCTCGAGGATTTGTGGGATAACTGGAAACAGGTCGATCATGCCTTTGAAGTCATTCCGCAGTGGCTGCCCTATGCGGCACCCGGTCATTGGCCTGATCCGGACATGCTGCCGCTGGGCCGCGTCATGGACATTGGCCAGAGCCGGCTCAATCATGACGAGCAACGCACGCTCATGACCCTCTGGTGCATTACCCGTTGCCCTTTGATTCTTGGGGGATACCTGCCGGACAATGATGCGTTCACCACGTCACTGATCACCAACACCGAAGTGCTCGCCGTGGACCAGGAGCCCGCGCGGTGCTCTGTCTTGCGTTCAGGAGAGCTGCCTGTCTTTGTCGCCACCCGGACCGGTGCGCGTGATCAATATGTCGCCCTGTTTAATCGCTCGGACAGGAACCTGGCGGATGTCACCATCAACCTGAGAGAGGTGGGAGTTCAGCAGTGCCGGGTCCGAGATTTATGGGCGCAGCAGGACTTGGGCGAATTCAGCGGAACCTTCACTGCCGCGATTCCCGCACACGGATCGGGACTCTTCCGCTTGACTGTCGTTGAGGCGGCTTTGGACGCGGCGACGAAGCCGTGAACTGTTTTTCGCCGGCTGCGGCTTTGCCTCGTTCGCGGACGGCCACGGCCTGCCGGGCTGCCCGCGCCAGTCTGTGAATTACGCATCTGCTTTTGTTAAGAACACGGTGGCGCGGCGATTGGCGGGTTGCCACCATGACATCAATCAACTGAATGAGATCGTTTCGCTTCGGTTTTATTGTTTTGCCGCTGGCGTGGACTTGGCTGTTGGCCGCGAACGCCGCGCCGCCGGAACAACTTTCCTTGGTCAGCCGAGGGCGTGATCTGACCTTCATCGTTGTTTCTGATACGCACTATGGCCTTGGCGGTGAAGAGGGTGCCCGGACTATTCCGCTGCTGGTGGACAAAATGAACGCCCTGCCGGGCACGGCGTATCCCACCAATCTGGGCGGCACGGTGGGCCGGCCAAAAGGTGTGATTCACCTCGGTGACATCACCAATGATGGCAAGCCGGAGCAATGGGCCATGTTCGTGCGGGATTACGGATTGACGGGCAAGGACGGACGGCTCGCCTATCCGGTTTATGAAACGTTTGGCAACCACGATGGCGGACCGCGCTCCCCTGTGCGGGAAGGCATTCGGGAACGCAACCGGCATCGCATTGGAGTCACGACGATTTCCACGAACGGACTGCACTACGGCTGGACATGGGATGGCATTCAGTTTGTCGCGCTCGGGGTGGCGCCCGGCTCGACCACGCATCCCTATGATCCGGAATACAGCATGGAGTTCCTCGAACGGGTGTTGCCGCATGCCACAAAGGGCGAGCCACTCATTCTGCTGCATCATTTCGGCTTTGATCCGCACAGTCTGGGTTGGTGGTCCGAAGAGCGCCGCGACCAGTATTATGACCTGATCAAGGGTGAGAATGTATTGGCGATTATTCATGGCCATGCCCATGAGCCGCTGATTTACCAATGGCGGGGACTGGATGTCTATCACCCGCCGCATTTCCGCCAGAAGGTTCCCAAGGGCGGTCCCAAGAACACCGGTCCGGTCACGCATGGGTTTTTCGTATTCCACATCACCGATACCGAACTGACCGTGGCGGAGCGCCGGTTGGATGACACCTGGGGCATGACGTCGCGAAAAAGCCTCCCGCGTGGCCCCGCCGTGAATGCGCCTCCCAAAGCAACGACTTCCGGGGCTGAGCTCCCTTCGGAACAGGTGTTGACCATCGATCTGGCGGCTGCCGGCAAAATGATCGGCAACAAGTTCAGTGATCTCAACATGTGGTCGGTGGACCAGACTTGGACGCAGGAGGCGTCCGCCCGGCCCGGCAATTACTTCGCCAGCAACTTCCCGTTCGTTCAGCGGGTGCAACTGATGGCCGCCACGGGGGGCAACGGGCAGCGCGATTTGTTCAAGGATCCCAACGACCGGCGAACCCTGACCGACTACGATTTCTCGCCGTTGATTAAAGCCTGCGAAGGGATCCTGGCTCACGGCTTGAAACCCATGATCAAGACGGGGTGGGTGCCTTTGAAAATGAGCACGCCACCGCGCCTTGGTGCTTTTGGCACCAACGTCCGTCCGCCCGATGATTACGCAGCCTACGGTGCTTATATTCGCGCGCTGTGCCAGGCACTCAAGGAGCGATTCGGCGTCGATGAGTTGAGGCAGTGGTCGTGGGGCGTCGGCGTGGAATTCGAGAATCGGGATTGGTTTGCGGCGCAGGACGAAACACCGGAGAGCACGAAGCAGGCTTATTTCCGCCTCTACGACGAAACCGTTGCGGGGTTGGAGGAGGTGCTGGGGGCGAGGAATGTCACCGTGGGGGCGCATGGCATGGTCGTCAGCCGTGGCTGGTGGGATCCGCGTGATTTCATCGAACACTGCGCCACGGGGGAAAATTTGCAGCATGGCGGCAAGGGCACGCACTTGGACTTCGTTGGAGTCTCCTACTACACGGGCGAGCCGGGATTTGACCCCGCGCTGTTCGTGAAGACCGTGCACGCCATCCGGGACAAGGCCAATGAACTTGGCTTGAAACGGCTGCGGATAGGCATGGACGAAGGACGCGTGCTCAATGGTTGGGACGGGCGGGTGCTCTATCCCCGCGAAGTGGAACACCCCATCCAGGCTGCAGGCGATGCACGGCTTTTCCACCTGATGGTGGATGAGGATGTGGATTACTGTTCGACCTGGTGCCTGACCACGGCGGGAATCTTTGGTGGAATCCCCGTCGTCAGCGCGAACCTGCGCAACCTGGCGTTTCGGATGGCCGGCAGCGTGACCGTAAACGTGCAATCCTCCGGGCCGACGGTGGCAGGTGCGGACCGGGTGATGTGCCTCGCCGGTTACGAACAACCGACCCAAACCCTGCGCGTGCTGCTTTACAATTTTGATCGCGATCGGACCGGCCGCGGGCCCGGCAAGGTTCGGCTTGCATTGAACCACGCCCGTCTCCCGCAGCCTGACGCGGTGCATCTGTCCGCCTGGAGATTGGATGAAACGAACGGGAATTGGTGGTCGGCGTGGGAGGCCGATGCCGCCGCGCGCGGCCTTGCGGCCGACGCATATCGGGCATCCGCCTGGACCCTGTATCTGCCGGGTGAACTGGTGCGTCCTGCCGATGTGCAGTTCTGGAATTCGCGGCGGCCCGCTTATGAAGCGCGGGCGAGAATGGACTGCACCAGACACGCCTTGTCCCCCGGTCGCGGAGGCGAACTCTTTTGGGATGCGGAATTGAATCCCAACACGGTCTTGCTTTACGAAATCGCACCCATTGAAAAGGCAACGTTATGAAAACCATTTCTCACCGCGCCGGACGCCATCCGGGCGCACTGCTGTGGGCCGGACTGCTCGTGGCCGCTTTCGGTGTCTGGGCGGCAGCCCCCGGGCGCGAGGTCACGTTCATCTCGACCTCCGACCTGCACTACCGTGAACCCGACCATGCGGGGGGAACGCATAATGATTTGAACCGCGCCTCGGTGGAGGAGATCAACCGCATCGCCGGATGCAAATGGCCGGAAGGTCTGGGCGGCGACGTCATTCAAAAACCGCGCGGCGTTCTGGTGCTCGGCGACGTCATCGATGATGGCGATCGGGGTGGCAACGGCCGGAAGATCAGCGAGGAGCAATACAAGTTGTTCCTCGTGGATTTTGGCCTTGATGGCACGGATGGGTTGCTGAAATACCCGGTCTTTGAAGGTTGGGGCAACCATGATGGTCCACCGGAGGGCAGTGAGAAGAACGGGTTCAGCTTCCAGGCTCAACTCAAAAAGCGCAACCAGATCCGCTTGAAGAAAGGGCTGATTTCCAACGTCTCGAGCAACGGCCTCCATTACTCCTGGGATTGGGACGACGTGCATTTTGTGCAATTGAACATTTACCCGGCGGACCAGCAGCGTGCAGGCGTGCATTACTCACCGGTCTGGCACAATCCGCAGGGCGCGCTGAGCTTTTTAAAACAGGACCTGGCCCAGAAAGTCGGCCGGAGCGGCCGGCCGGTGGTGCTGATGTCGCATTGCGGGTTCGACACGGACTGGTGGACCAAGGAGGACTGGGCGGATTTATATGAAGCGGCCAAAGACTACAATGTCGTTCTTTACCTCTACGGCCATTCGGGCACGGGTTTGCACGACTGGGCTCCGCCGGGGGCGGTCAAAAAATGGACGTGCATCAACGATGGTCAGCTGGAAAAGGGCTTTTTCGTCATTCAGCTCGGCGGCCATCGGTTGCGCGCAGCCATGCGCGTGAAAGCGGGCCTGACGTATGCCAAAACGGCGGGCAAGGTGACGCATGATTGGGCGGGCCAGTGGGAGTGGAAATGGGTGCTGGACAAAACAATCATCGAGCCGCCCACCGCCGACCGGCCATGACCCGTCGCGTTCCGCCCGGGTGTTGCCTCAATGCGCTTCGGCGAGCCGCCGATGCACCAGTTCCGGCAGATACTTGGTGGGGACGGAAGCGGTTTCCAGCACAGCCTCGTGGTAGCGGGCGAGGTCGAACTTGTCACCGAGTTCCCTTTGCATCTGCTGGCGCAGCCGGTAGTGGGCCATGCGTCCCACGAAATAGGTGCTCAATTGCACGGAGGATTGCTTGGCCCGGATGACCTTGAGTTTCGCCTCGCCCTCGGATTGAAAGGCGTCCTCGGTCAGGAATTTCATGGCCTCGGCATCGCTCATCTGCGTGCAGTGCATGCGGTAATCCAGGATCGAGTTGGCCACGGCGCGCAGGTAGAACTTGAGCTGCATCAGGCGCAGCCGCAAATCGCCGCCCCCGTAGCCCGCGTTCAGCATGCTGACTTCGCCGTAAACCGCCCAGCCTTCGATGTAGGTGCCGGATTGGAGCACGCGACGGATGATGGAGGGATTCCGGTTGGCGTATTCGAGCTGGACGTAGTGCCCCGGGTAGGCCTCGTGAATCGTGAGGATCTGCAGCATCCAGCGGTTGTATTCTTCGAGAAAGCTCCTGACCTGTGGTGCGGTCCAGTCGGCGGGCGGCGGACTGACCGCATAGTAACTGCGGGCGTCGGGATCGAGGGGCGGTGCATTGTCGAGGTAGGCCAGCGAATTGCCCCGTCGGAATTCCGGCATCTCAATCACAGCGCAGCGGTCCGGTTCGGGCAGGCGCAGGTAGTCGCGGTCGCGGATGAAGGATTTGATCCGCTCCACGGTGGCGCGGGCATCCGCCACGAGCGCGCCGGCCTCGCCGTGCTCCTGGTTCACGGCGTCAATGACCCGCAGGATGGTGGCCCGGCGGCCGGTGTCATCATCGGCGGGCAGATTCTCCCGGGGAAAATACTGCGGCCACAACTGGCGCGCGATGATGTAGAGCTCGGTCCGCACCCGGTCGAATTCAGATCGGGCATCGGCCAGATTCTGCTCCGCCGTCAGGCCGGCGTTGACCTCCAGCTCAAATTTTTTGGCGAACTTCGCCTTGCCGAGCCGCCAGTTGTCCTCCGCGCGGGCGCGCGCGGGACCTTCGAGAAACGCCTGGTAGTCCTGCAACGCGGAAACAACCTTCGCGGCCGCCGCCTTGAGCGCCGCCTGTTGCGCTGTTTCGCCGACGTAATGGAACAGGTCCGTTTCGTAAAAGGTGATGGCGCCGGCATTCTGCCGGATGGCGGTTTCGAGAATCGGACGTGCCGGATGCGTCAGGGAATTTTTTGCGGTGGCAATGATGCGGGGCATTTGCGCCATGCGGGCAATGGCGTTGGCCACGTTGGTTTCCTTGGGCAGCGTGGACTGGGCCACCAGCAAATAGACGCTGTCGTTGAGGTAGCTGCCATAGGTGCGCGGATCTTCCGCAAAAGGATGCGTGTGGTCGGCCAGCCACAACTGGCGTTGCAGCTCGTGCTGGAAAATTTCGTAGTCAATCTGCCCATCCCGGCTGAGCTGCCGGTAATCGACCGTCCCGGGCAGGGCCTTGAGCGTGCTTTTGGCCAGGGCCCGCCACCGGGCCCGCGCCGCGGGTGAAATGTCGTCCAACCGGGCATCGAACCGGTGATCGCCAAGCTGGGTGGCTTCCAGTGGCTGCAACTGAAAGTGGGCGTCGAGGTAGTTTCCAAAAAATTCGTTGAGCCGCGAATCTTCGGTGTTTTGCGACCAGACGGTTGTCAGGCTGCCGGTCAGCAGCAATGCGGCAAGCGCGCCGCGGAATGACTTTTTCATGACGTTTTGCACAGTGAGTGACGCCGTCAGCCGGTTTCGGCATCAGGGGGTGGATTTGGCCGGGGTGCCGGCGGGTGCCGGATTCGTCGCCGCCCGGATGAGCAGGGGATCGGCCCAGCCGCCCTCGTCGTGCGAGCGGTAACCGGCCGTGGCGCCGCCGCGGTCGCCCTCGACCCGCAACACGAGGCGCTGGATATTCTGGACATCGACCCGGGCCGGTTTCGGGGCGTCATCTTTTTTCATCGGCCCGCTGCGCCACAGCTCGCGACCGTCGCCAAGGACGATAAATTCCAGCGTCTGACCGTCGCGGGTGTGCGGGCCGACGCCCACCAGGGCGGTGAAGGTTTTGAACGCGCCGTGGATTTGGTAGGCCACCTCGGAGTCAGCCAGCGCACCCACTCCCTCGTGTTGCTCGCCACCGAAGGTGAGCGCCCCGGCGGAGACGGTTTCCTCCGACCACGCGCCGCGCGTGCCGGCGGAGTGATCCGGAGTCAAATCCGTCAGTGAAAGGCGGGGCGGCAACAAGTCGGACAAGTTGAAGGTGATTTCGCCGCGTTTCCGGCTTTCGATGCCATCCTGCCAGACGGCGGCGACGCTGGCCATGTGGGAACGGTTCCAGTCCAGCCCGCGCAAGGGAAAGCCAGCGTCGGCGGTGTAGCCGGCCAGCGCGCCGTCGAGGTAAACCTGATAGCCGCAGTTGAGGTAATATTGCTCCTGCCAGTGGAGGTTGACGCCTTCCAGACCGGCGCGCTCCACCGTCAAACCTGCCGGTGTGCCGGGGGGGAAATGATAAACGTCACCCGGGCCAAATGTAACCTCCCAGCGGATGCGACCGGTGTGGCGTGGCGTCACGATGACCGAGGCCCAGCCCTGGTGGTTTTCAATGCGCACCGGCAACGTCCCTCCGCTTCCCCGCGCCCGGACGGATTTCACGACACAGTTGGTGCCGCGCGGAAACGCGAACCGCAGTGCGTAGGGATCATTGCCAATCACCTCGCTGACGCCCTTGAAACCATGGCCGTCCGCGCTTCGGGTCAAGGAAACCAGGTCAATCCAGCCTTGAGTGAGGTGGCGGCTGGTGGAAACGAGTTCGATGCGGCCCGTGTCGGGCACAAGCGTGAGCACGCGGCAGCTCGTGGGGTCGAGCGTTATGGACAGGCCGGCTTCCCACGCGCCGAGATACTCCTGGTTCCAGAAATCAAACACATGGTAACGCTGCGTGGCGGACAGTCCGAGGTCCGTCCAGGACACGCGCAGCGGTTTTGCCGAGCCTGCGGAAAAGTTGAACAGCCCGACCACATCGTAACGCCGGTCCAGGTGGTGAATTTTCAAATCCCAAATGTGTTTCTCACCTTCAACCGGAAAGAGATCCAGCGGGCGCACATCCGCGGCCGGGAAAATGCGCTTGAGCAATTCAACCCGACCGGCCGGGAGGTCCATGAGCCGGTCGCTGGACATCACCGCCTGCCCGGTCAGTCCCTGCAGCGTGGCCCAAACTCGGGCCTGCTCGAAGGGCAGGGGAGGGCGGACAAGCACCACGTCAGGGTCGGAATACCAGACGATATTGTGAAGATAATAGCCCTGGAACGTTGCGCGCAGGGCCACTTGAAAACCGCTCCAGCCGAGGACGATGTCCCCGCCGGTGCGCGAACCGTTCATGATGCCCGCGCCTTCGATGGGCAATCCCCAGCAGCCGAGCAGATAACGGTCGGGCCCAATGGCCGCCCGAATGGCCTCCAACGTATTCCGGTAGAGGGCCGGTGCGTCATCGGCGGGTTCGTGCATGAACGCTTTTTTCCGGGCGTATTCGTCCACCACGATGGGCTGGCCATCAATTTTGAAATAGTCATAGCCGGCTTGGGCAAGTCCGGCGAAAAGGTTGCTCAGGTAACCACGGGCCGCCGGTGCGGTGGGATCGACCAGGAATTTCCCCTCCCAGGTGTCCGACGCGGTCGTGCCATCGGGCTGCTGGAGAAACAACCCGGGATGATTGCTGACCACTTGGGGCAGGCTTTGGCCGTGCGGAGCGAGCCACAGACCCGGTTTCAAGCCGAGCGCCTTGATGTGGTGCGCCACTTCCCCGAGGCCGCGCGGAAAACGTTCGGGATTGACGTGCGTCCAGTCGCGTGTGCCGTCCGGGCCGCCCAACCCCTGCCAGCCATCGTCAATTTGCACGTAGCGGGCGCCGTAGTCCTTGAGATTGGCCGCCAGCCAGTCGGCATTGCGCTCCACTTCCTTGGCGGTGATGCGGTTGTAGTAAAAATACCAGGTGCACCAGCCGGACGGTGGCGCTGGAAAGCGCGTTTTGTCGATCGGCTGATAAAAACGGACGCCCAGTGTGTCGCGAAAGTAGTGGGGGCGTGTGGTGCCGTCGTTGAGCGTGACCGTGTCGCGTTGCGGATCGAATTTGCCCTGCGCGAGTGGGGTTTCCACGTCGCCCAGCGTCATTACCCAGACATCCGGGTTGGTTCCCTCCTGGATGCGGCAGGGGACGGGGGCCGGCCACGGGGAGCCCGATGGTCCGGGACCGTCCGCCGCTGCCGGGTGGCCGCTGAAGGCGGCCAGCAGCAGCACGAATTGAAGACCGGTGAACGGGGCGCCGCGTTTTGCGTCGCGGATCATGGAGTGGTTCATGAAGAAATGCGGTTGGTTAAACTATTCTGGCAACGCGGCGCCTTTCTGAAAACGTGGATGCCTTTTCAACGGCGTGGCGGCGATGAGTGGCCGCCTGCCTGACGTTCTTTCCCGGCGTCCGATCGCGGCTTCAGCGGTGCATCAAGGCCTCAATTTCTCCGGCTTCGATGGGAATGTGCGCCATCAAGTCAACGTTGCCGCCTTCGCGCACGAGGATGTCGTTTTCCAGGCGAATGGCAAATCCCTCCTCGCGAATATAAATCGCCGGCTCCACGGTCATGACCCAGCCCGCTTGAATGGGGCTGTCGGCCGGAGCCACATCATGCACGTCCAGCCCCAGTGGATGACCGACTCCGTGCATGAAATACTTTTTGAATGCCGGCTCGTCGGGCGGCTGGCGTTTGAGGTCCGATGGTTTGAGCAGGCCGAGGTGGACGAGTTCCCGTTCAACCAGCATCTCCGCCTCCTTTTGCCAGTCCTTGGGGAGTTTGCCCGGCGTGGCCGCCTTGCTGATGGCGCGCAGCAGCCGCAGCACGGCGTCGTAAACTTGACGCTGGCGGCGGGTAAATCGGCCGTTGACCGGAATGGTGCGCGTCAGGTCGGCGTTGTAATTGGCGTAACTGGCTGCCACGTCGAGCAGCAACAACTGGCCGCTGCGACAGGGCTGGTCGTTGCGCAGGTAATGCAGAGCGCATGCATTGAGGCCGGTGGCAATGATGGGGCTGTAGGCGAAATGGCCGCCGCAGCGCAGGAACTCGTGCGCCAGTTCGGCCTCCACCTCCATTTCGTTGAAGCCCGGCCGGACTTTCCGGCAGACGCGGCGAAAGCCCCTGGCCGTGATGTCACAGGCCTTTTGCAGGAGTTCCACCTCAATGGGCGATTTAATGGCGCGGAGCTGGTGAAGCAATGGCGCGAGGCGGCGGTAATCGTGCAACGGATACTTGCGACGCGTCTCCTTGATGAAGCGGGCGTCGCGGCTTTCGACGGCGACCTGGGCCCGCCGATGTTCGTTGTGATTCAGAAAGACGTGCTGACATTCACACATCAGCCGATGAAAAATCGCCGGGAAATCGGCCAGCCATTCCACCTTGGCCACGCCCGCGATCTTTTTTGCCTCGGGCTTGGTAAGCTTGCGTCCTTCCCACGTTTCCAGATGGGCATTGGGCTGCCGGAGGAAAAGGATTTCGCGATCCTCCGGATCATGCGCGCCGGGAAACAACAATAAAACGCTTTCCTCCTGCTCCACGCCCGTCAGGTAGAACAGGTCGGAGTTGGGCTTGATCAGGAAGGTGCCATCGCCGTTGGTGGGCAGCACGTCATTGGCGTTCACCACGGCCAGGGATCGCGGCGGCAGCAGGTTCCGCAAATTGGACCGGTTTTCGATGAAAAGCCGCGGATTGATGGGCGCGTGTCTCATGACCACTTGAAAAGTTTGCCGCCGTCATGGTCAAGGTTTACGGACGGAGAGTCTTGGCAGGAATTGACGCATGGATCGTGAAATTCAACCAAAGCCGCCCGTGGGCCTGTGGACGCGTTGTCACTGCAAGCAACCACGCCCGTCTTTGACCTTTCCAGCCAAGGTCGCCTTGGGGCGGGATCGTGCCGGCCGCGCGGTCGGATCGGGCATGTTAAATTTGCACCGGCTTTGGTAAATGCTCAGGTGGTGAGGGGGGCGTCGGCCGTGGTAAGCACGGAGCCACATGATCACCGTGAAGTTGAAAGCGGCAACCATGGCGGCGGTTCTGGGTGACATCAGAGGGTTCGCCCCCGAGGGCCTGGCCTTGGTGGAGCAGTTGTTCGACCATCTGCCCGATGCGGTCTTTTTTGCCAAGGATGCCGAGGGACGATACGTGGCGGCGAATCAAACGCTGGTCCGGCGATGTGGCCGGCGTGCGAAACGGGAACTGCTCGGTCGTGCCGTGGGTGATTTTTTTCCGCCCGACATGGCGGCCCGTTATTCAGCGCAGGACGAAACGGTGCTGCGCTTTGGGCGGCATCTCACCGATCATCTGGAAATGCACTGGCTGGAACACCGGCGTCCAGGCTGGTGTCTGACCACGAAACTGCCCGTGCGTAGTGGGGCCGGTCAAATCATCGGCCTGATTGGTCTTTCCCGCGATTTGCGCACACCGGGCGGACGACTGAACATTCCCGCCGGCCTGGTGGCGGCCCTGGAGCATCTGGAAACGCATTACGCGGATGCGGTCTCACCCTCCTCCCTTGCGCGGCGGGCAGGATTGACGTCGGCCCGGTTTGCGCGGCTGGTCAAACGCATTTTCCAGCTCACCCCGCAGCAGTTGATTGTCCAAACGCGGCTGGCGGCCGCCGCGCGGCTGCTCACCGAAACGGATCGCTCGCTGGCACAGACTGCGCTGGAATGCGGCTTTTACGACCACAGTGCCTTTACGCGCGCCTTCCGGGCGGCAACGGATCTTACCCCGTCGAAATTCAGGGAGGCGCGCCGCTACTAGGGATGGCGCCGATGGGGGTCGGAATGGTGGCCGCCTGGGCGCCAGTTACCTTGCGCGGGCCCACAGGTCAGCTGCGGGTTGGTGCGGCAGGGTGCACCAAGGGAGCCTTTTTGCGGTATTCCGAGGGCCGGCATCCGACGTTGGACTTGAATTCTTTGGAGAAGGCCACGGGGTTGGGGTAGCCCACGGCCCGGGCGATTTCATTCAACGTGAGGGGGGTGGTGGTCAGCAATTCGGTGGCCCGCCGCATGCGGAGCGATGTGAGTTGCTGGAGCGGACTGCGGCCCAGTTCCTTCACGCAGGCGCGGCGTAGATTTTCGGCGCTGCATTGCGCTTCGCGGGCAAGGGATTCCATGTTCCACGGTTCGGCAAGCCGCGCGGAAACGCGCAGCCAGAGTGCCGGCACCGGGCTGGTGGAGGGCGACGGCTGGGCGAAGGCCAGGACATACCCTTGAACCAGTTCCAGCCAATGGTCAATCTGGCCGGGCCGGTTGGGGCCGCGGCATTCGGCGGTCAGCCCTTGAATCGCCAGCCGGAGCGGTTCCGGATCAAATTCCGCCACCACGGGAGAACTGACCGAGCCAGTCGGGCGAACCGCCGGTTGGGCGGGGGAATGTTGGTAGCACACGTAGGCAAAGCGCCAGGCCTCCCCGGGCAGCGCGCCAAACGCCGTGTGCAAATGCTCGGGCAGCAAAAAGGCCAGCCCCGGCCGCACGGTCCGCCAACGTCCATCCACCAGAACCTGGCCGCGGCCGCCAAAACACGCCAGAAAGTAGCTGGTTGTCTGATTGGTGCGCACGATTTGGTAGGGGGCGTGGGCTTCGGCGATGCCGGTGTGAACCATGCCGTGACGAGCCAGGGCGCTGGAAACGCCGTAATGTTTCAACCACGGTCTCGGCTCTTCGGTGCCCACGCGCACGCCTTCAAAGGTTGTGCCCTTGCCATGAACCGTCACATCCTGTTTCAACCGGGCGTTGGTCAATCCCAGCGCCGATGTCGAGGCGCCGTTGACATCAATGGGCAGGCCGGCGCGTTCCGCACTTTGGGCCTGTTGCCGGAATGCCCGCGGAGAAATGTGGCGGAAGCGGCGGAATTGAGCATTGAAGTGCGAGAGATTGTTGAAGCCGGCGTCGTAGGCGATTTCAGTGATGGGCTGGTCGGTGTCAATCAACGCCCGGCTGGCGTTGCGAATTTTGATTTCGTTCACGTATTGAACGTAACTGGTGCCGAGGTTGCGCCGGAAAAACTGGCTGAAGGCCGCGGGCGAGAGGCGGACGGCTTTGGCGACTTCGCTCTGGGTCAGGTCCGGGCCCAGGTGGGCTTGAATGTAATTCAGGATCTTTCCGAGTTTGCCGTTCGCCTCGGCCGTGACGGGCACGATGAAGTCGCTCGCGGCCAGGGGCGCGAGTTCCTGACTTTGGGCGATGCCGTGGAGCATTTCCAGCAACGTGTTGAAGCGCATGAATGAGCCCGGTGGCTCCTGTTGCATGATGACAAAAAGCTTTTCCACCTCCCGGCGCACGGTGCCGGTGACTTGCAGGCCGCGCCGGGCATCAGTCAGCAGTTTGGCAATGCCTCGCATCTCCGGCATCTTCCAGAACGGTTCGCCCCACGCATCCGGGCGGAAATGCACGACCAATGAGAGCACGCCCGGCTCCAGATCCTTGTCGGAAACCCAGCAGTGAGGTGTGTCGGTTCCGATCAGGCAAAGGTCCCCATCGACAAACTTCTCGACCGAATCCCCGACGAATCGCAGCCCGCGTCCCCGGACAATCAAGGTCAACTCCACCTCCGGATGGTAGTGCCAGTTGAAGGGGAAATTCGGCCAGTCGAATTGTCTGAACGTCAACGACGAGCCGACGTCCGCCGGCACGTTTTCAAAGTGAATGCTTTTCGATTTGGCGGGCAACATGGCAACCATCAGATTGTCGACTGACTCAAGTCATTCATTTTTAATCCGTGTTTGTGACGGCCCGGGCGGCCACAAACACGGAGCCGTGAGCAGCACGGTGGATTCTCGGGGCGATAAATTTTGGGCATGTTAAATTTCCACCGGTTTTAGTCAATCGTGCGGTAGCACGAATTTGATGCTATGCTAGACATATGAGCACGCAAATTATTACCGCCATGCAGACCCCTTATCGCTGCTCGTTTGGCGACGCCTTTTACCGGAAGGGCGGGCGAAGTTCCGTTGGCCGCGAAGCCGACCCCGTCTCGGGGAGTTTCCGTGGCGCCGGCTTCACCTTGATTGAACTGCTGGTGGTGATTGCCATCATCGCGATTCTGGCGGCCATGCTGCTTCCCGCTCTCAGCCGGGCCAAGGCGAAGGCCAAAGAAACTTCATGCATGAACAATCTCCGGCAAATCGGCGTTGCCACGGTGATGTATACCGCGGATTACAATCGTTATCCGGGCTGTCTTTTTATTTCGGGCAACGCGCATTATGTATGGCCTGAACGTCTGTTCACCCTGATGAGTGAGAACCGGCAGGCGTTTTGGTGTCCTTCGGCCAATCCCAACAGCAGTTGGGATACAAACCTGAACAAGACGCTCGGCTACCCAAGTGATCGATTTGCCGTCCGCCCCAATTCGCGCTTTTCCTATGGTTACAATGACTGGGGCGCTTACCCGTATTTTGGCGGCAACTACGGTCTGGGTGGCGATGTGGACAGTCCGGCCAATGAGGTAAAGGACACCCAGGTGCTGCACCCGTCGGAAATGATCATGCTGGCGGACAGCCGGGTGAACGGCGACTTCGATGGGAATATTGATCCGACAACGCCGGATGAGTGGCCATCCAGCCGCCACAATCGGCGGACGGTGATTATGTTTTGTGACGGGCATGCCGAAAAGGTTCTCCGGCGGGAGGTCGTCAACCCGGCCAACGAGTATTGGAGCCGGCGGTGGAACAATGATGGACACTATCGCGGCGCGAACGCATGGTCTTACGATGCCAACGCTGCCAATTCGCTGGATGAAAATTAAAATATCCGCCCGCCAACCGTCTCCGTTCCAACGAGTCCCGTATTGGACCGGTTTTTTCACAAACACCATGCAGCACACAACAGACCCAACAAAAGCCAGTTAACTCAGGCATTCGGGACAACAAACTTATGAAAACCACAACCCAAACATGGCGGCGTCATGAGCCGTCTTGTTCGTATGATGCCAACAACTCCCCCCAGGCGCCACGCCGCTCGTCCGGCGCACGGAACGTCAGAGCTTGGTCCGCGATCACACTCCTATGTCTCGGGACCAGCTTGAGTTCCACGCTGGCCGCCAACCTCCTTACCAACCCCGGCTTTGAAAGCGGACAGACCGGCTGGGCCAATCCCAATCCGATTTACGGTGGCGCGTCGGTTGTGATCAATGATCCAGCCCTTGCTCACAGCGGAAACAGTTGCATTTCCAATTACAATGCCGGCGGCATTTCGGGGCCGGAACAGGGCGACAGTGCCGGTGGCTGGAGTTCGGGAGTGTCGCTGCCCATCTCTTCCGCCAACTTTTATCGCCTGAGTGCCTACGTCAAAGTGCCGGGGGCCTCAACCAACCCTCAGCCCATCACCCTGCGCTACCGCTTTGAACCGTCAACCACGCGCAATGACGTGGGCACCAAGACCATCAATACGGAAAACTGGACGCTGGTGCAAAGCGGCTGGCTCTCGCCCGCCGCGGGCGATTATTTCGAGAGCTACTGGATGGTGCACTCGATCAACAACGGCGTCATGTTCTATGCCGATGATTGCGCGCTGGAGGAGGCGACGCCATTAACGCTGCAGGGGCGGGTGGTTACCAATGGCGTTGGGGTGGATGGCGCGAATGTAAGGGCCGTTTCCGCTGACTATTCAACCACGACCACGACGACGTCGGGCGGAGGATATTACACGCTGGCGGTGCCACCGGGCACGTATTTCATCGGAGCCAATGTTCCCGGTCTGCTGGGCAGCACCAACGCGACCGTCAGTTCGGATCCGACCACGGCGGGCGACATCGTCCTTAGCACGGATCCCGATTATGATCCGGACCTGATTTTGTTTGCGCGCAGTTCGGCATTCAATGCCGGAGCTCCATGGGCCACGGCCTTTCCGGCTGGCGGGGCGCTTTCGCTCATCAACAATCCCGGCGTGAAGAGCTTCGGGGGAGTCAAGTGGGAGAACAACGATGCGGTGAACAACACCGGCTTCCTCCTGGGCACCTACGACACCTCCATTCCGGCCAATGGCGCATCGGTAGTGCTGGTCGCCAAGCGCAAGCCCAGCATTGCCAGCGACAACTGGGATTCCATTGTGGATGTGTTTTATGATCGTCTGGTGCTGGGCATCCGCAACGACACCGGCGTCGTGAATGTGCGCCGCAACGGCAGCCTGGACTACAGCACCACCTCAATTCCGGTGGGGCAGACCACAGTGTTGAGTTTGGTGGTGCAGCCGGACGGCACTTACAAAGTCTGGGCCAATGGCGTTTCCATCATGACCAACACCAACACCAGCGACATGAGTGCCTTGGTGCCGATGGTGCCCGGTCCGTTTGCCAACGCCATCAACGTGGGGCGCAACAATCCGGACACGTGGACGACCTTCAACGGCTACGTTGGCGATGTTTACATCTACCACACCGCGCTGGATGCCACCAAGCGCCAGGCGTTGGAAGCAAGCTTGATGAACAAGTTCGTCACCAATGCCACGCTGAGTTATACGATCGTATCCTCGGCTGACGCGAATGGTTCGATCAACCCGGCCGGCACCAATATCGTGGTCCAGGGCAATGACCAGACCTATACCATCACAGCCAATGCAGGTTACGTCGTTTCGGATGTTTTGGTGGACGGGACTTCGGTGGGCGCGAAAACCAGCTATACCTTCACCGATGTTTCCACCAATCACACCATTGCTGCGAGCTTCATCTCCCTGCCGCCGCAAACCATCACGGCCACCGCCGGCGCGAATGGGACCATCAGTCCGACGGGCGCGGTTAGTGTGGCACCCGGAAACAATCAAAGCTTCGCGATGATTCCCGACGTCGGCTATGCGGTTGCGGACGTGCTTGTGGACGGGGTTTCGCAGGGTGAAATCTACAATTACACCTTCAACTTTGTGACGGCTCCCCACACCATTTCGGTGACCTTCCGCGCGCTCAGCATGCCTGTTCCGCGGACGGAACAGCTGGTCTTCGGTGCGGTGTCGAGTGTCCTGCCGGGTGATGCCATCACGATCACCAACTGGCCGGCCTATGTGCCCGCCAACAAGACCTTGGTGACCATTGGTTCGCCCACCAGCACGCTGATCAATGGTCCGGTGGCGACCAACATTTGGGAAAACAACAACAGCGGGACGTCCGACGGCTATCGTTATCCCGGTGGCGCGGGCGGCGGCGGCGAATACCTGTCACCGATCCCCTGCGCGGGCGCCACGATTGTCGCGGTGGCGGCGCCCAACACCACTTATTCCGACACGGGTCCGTGGACCTCGATTGTGGACGTGTTCTACGATCAATTGGTGCTGGGCATTCGGAATCTGGACGGCACGGTCGTGGCACGTGTGAAGGGCGGGGGCGCCGTTTATAGCACAGACGTCATTCCCGTCGGCCAGCCCACCGTGTTGACCATGGTGGTGCAGCCGGACGGCAGCTACAAAGTGTGGGCGAACACCGCGCTGATGTTGTCGGGCACGAGCGGCACATTCACCAACCTGACGCCCGGGGCCAACACGTTCCAGCATTACATCAATGTGGGACGCAACAATCCGGACGGCTGGACTGCGTTCAATGGCAACATCGGTGACGTGTTCCTCTACAAGACGGCCCTGACCGATGGCGAACGTCAGCAGCTTGAGGCCACCTTGATGGCCAAGTTTGGCGCGCCGCTGCCTCCGAAGTATGCGTGGAAGGGGAGCAATAACGGCAACTGGAGCAATCCGGCCAACTGGAATGACTCGGTTCCCGGCGTTGGCAACTTGGCCACCTTCTCGGACACCAACACCGCGGGTGCCACGGTGCAACTCGACACTGCCATCACCGTCAAGGGAATCGAATTCAACAATCTGGTGCCTAATACCACCATCGCCTCCACGCTCGGGAACACCCTGACCTTGGATGATGGCAAATCCACGTATAACACGCGTGCCCCGATCCTGGTCGATGGCGGCGCGCACACGATCAGCGCGGCTGTTGATGCGTGGGCGGGCATTGAACTGACCGGCCCTGGCAAGCTCACGATCTCGGGCACAACCAGCATCGGGACCTACTCTGTCGTCAATCCGGCGCTCGTCGTTAGCGGTGGGGGTGAACTTGAACTGGATGGGGCGAGCACCCTGACTTTCACCCGCGGCGCATTGGTCCAAGGCGGCGGCAAATTGACCATCACCGGGGCCTTTACCAGCCAGGACGCGGACCAGATCATTGGCGACAACGACACAACGGGCGAGGTCGTGTTGAGCGGGTCCGGCTCTTGGACTCATTCGGGCAGT